>JAUSDJ010000014.1 GCA_030650795.1 Actinomycetota bacterium | reverse complement strand
GAACCTGGTTCCAGAAACACACTGGATGAAATGAGTGCGATTAATCTCCTGAGGAGTGTAGGGTTGTCCGCTTCCGGAAAAAGAAAGATAAAGTTTATCGTAGTTGAATCTGAAGAAATTCCCGAATTTCATTTCAGCAATTTCAATAAAGATGTCCAACTTGAGGCTATCAATAAAGGCTACAAATCCTTTTGGAATGTCAAAGACGAGATAGCTGAGGCTATCGAGTCATAGTCGAGTGAAAACTCGACTTTTTTATTTAAATCAAAAACCCCAGTTTAAGGGGTTTTTACTTAAGTTTATTGTCCTTAAGAAAATCTTTGATATCTTTGGCTGAAATAGCATAGATGAAATTTCTTGAAGCTGATGATGCTATGGTCATTCCAATTACTTCTCCTTGACTGTTTATCACCTTGCCTCCGGAAAATCCCGGTTCACCTCCATTGCGCAATCTATATATAATTTTAACCCCCGTTTTATTTCCGGGCATTTCAGGAAGGGATACTTCTACTTCTGCGGGAAAGGTATGGTTAATGAGATCTACATAAAAAGGAATTGACTTATTATTTTTATCAAAATATTCGCCTGTACCAGGAGCAAATCCGCTTATGTAAACCTTCTCTCCGATATCTGCATCGGCAAACTTAGAAGTCTTCATTAATAGACTGTAGGGATTAGGACTAAAAGCGTCTCCAGCTACCCGAGCTCTTTCCATGGTCTGAGAATCTGCTCTTAATGCCATCATGTCTTTGAATGTCCCTTTTTCTCCGATTGCCGCTAAGGAGAGAGGGAATCTTATCCATTCTATGTCTGTGATGATGGTGCCTATAAACATGTATTCAAAATCAAACTTAGGATTAAACTTGATTTTCTCGTTTTTCATCTTTTCCATGTCAACCAAAGGTCCATCAAATAGATGTCTTGTTGTGATAATAATGCCTAAAGTTTCAGTTACGAATCCTGAACCAACAGAATTGACAAGGACATTTCTAGTTCCTTTTTCAAGAAATAGGACCGAGACCAAAATTTTATTTTTTTGGGATTTGTAAACCTTATCCGGAAGTGATTCTGATGAAATGATGACCGTACCGAAGGGATACATTTCTTCAGTTCTATTTTTCAGATCTTGAGCGAAGAGTGGGGCAGTAATTATTTGTGAAAGAACAAAAATAAACAAAAACAGAGGCACGCAAATTCTACCCCACGCACCAGAGCATAGCTCGGTACGGGACTTCGCTTCTAGGGATAGAGTCGGCGTGCCTCTGTTCCGAGTGAATAGAGTCATTTGCCCTTTCCTTTCTGAAGGATTGAGATACCAATCTGTCTTGGAACTGAATTAATGATAGGGCGTTTTTTAAAGAGGGTCAATAGTGATAAATTTTTGAGTTGAAAAATAAGCGTTTTATGATAAAATGATTTAAATATCTGATTCCAATTGCGGGTATCGTATATCGGTAATACATCAGTTTTCCAAACTGATAAGGCGGGTTCGACTCCCGCTACCCGCTCCTAAGGAGAATTTTTTCTAAAAATTCTCAAGTAACCCAATTATCATCTTGTTTTTAAGAGGTTCGAACCTTTGTGTTTTTGATTTACGGGGAAAGTTGTCAAAAGTGAGGATTCTTCAGGTCTTACCTAGATTTTCAGGAGGTCCGAACCTAGATTGCAAAAATTGTCTTTGACGACAGAAACTCCGAATGTACAATGGGTAATTTTCTAAGTATTCAAAATTTAATTTGACATGGAGCCAATATTGTAGTATATAATATACGCACCTTAAAAAGTAAGGAGTTAGATATGCAAATGAGCATTGCAAACAATAAACAGCAGCTCCTTCGGATGAAAAGCCAGCTTCGCAAATTGGAGTTGGGTAAGACTAAGCTTGAAGGTGAAACCATAAAAAGACAGAAAGAAATTGATAAATTACAAAGAGAGCTCTGGGATTACGAAGCAAGTCACTCCACTTTGTCTCAAGCTAAATTAAAAACATGGCGTACAGTCACAATTGGCGACAAGACACTTACTCAATACGAAGAATCTATTACCAGGGGCGATGGCAACTATAAGCTTTCCAGTAGTCTCGGAATCGAATTATTTAGAAAATTGCCGACCCTCAAATCGGATCAGATTGTCCTTAGACAGCGAACGCTGGCAATGGCACTGATGGGAAGAGCTCCTGGAAAGCGCCGATGCGAATGCGGTGACTGACTGCCTCGTCCACGCCATCGAAGAGTCCGTGCAAGGTCTCTTGGGTGTGACCGAAGGTGCCCTCGAAGTGCGGGTAGTCCGAACCCCACATGACGTTCTGCCAACCCATGGCCGAGCAGGCCAGGATTGCCGAGGAGTCATGCTGGAATGAGGCATACACCTGCTCGAAGAGAATTTCTGCTGGTTCGCGGTTCAGCACCGGACGAACACCAGCGGAATGCTGGCGGTAGGCCTCGGTCATGCGGTCAGCGAGGAATGGCCCCCACGTCGCGCCGCCTTCGGAAACCAGCACCTTGAGCTCACGACGCTGGTCAAGCACACCACTGGCGATGAGCTTGGTAACGGCCTTCTGGCCGCCATAGGTGGTCTCTACGTAGTTGAGCACTGCGCCACCGCGTCCACGGAAGTACACGCCCGTGCGCTCAGTTGGCTCAAGAGGCTCGGTGCCGATGTGAAAGGCAATGCGCATTCCGGTGTCTGCGAAGGCATCCCACATTGGATCCCACTCTTCGTGGTGCCAATCCGGGCGACCCCGGGGAGGAAGTACTGGGAGGAAGCCAGCAAGGAAGCCATCAGCTGCCGAACGCTTGATTTCCGCAACTGAATCCTTGATGTCCAGCATCGGGATTGCAGCGGTGCACACGAATCGCTCTGACTGATTCTGGAAGTCGAGTGCGAACTCGTTCATGAGTCGTGCTCCACGCTTGGCAAGCTCGGGGGTGCGAATGTTTGATGCCCAGATGCCGAGCGAGGGGAAGATGACTTCCGCCCACACGCCTTCATTGTCGGCATCCTTCAAACGATGCTCGGCGTCGTTGCCACCGAACATACGCATCATCGCTTCTTGGGTGTCAGTGTCTTTCGGCATGGCGGTCATGCGAGGCGGACGGCCACCCTGCTCGCCCGGTGCTGCCTGCGGCAATGCACGGCGGAACTCCTGGCCATCGAGGTAGATAGTCTCGAAAGCGCCATCGGGATCCTTGACGCTGCGCGGCATGAGTTCACGGAGGTTTGGCGGCAGGGAGTCGAACAGCGTCGGTGGCTCGTTGATGTGCGAGTCGCCGGAGTTCGCCCAGATCTTTCCAACTTCGGTTTCCATATTGAGTGCTCCTTGGGGCTGGCAGAATTAAGACTGAAATCTGGCTTTTCAGTTAGGAAGCCCTGACATACCTAGGCTGCCAGGACATCTCCTATGCACTGTATAGGTGATTCGGCATAGATAACAGGTGGAGGCCAGACGCCAAAGGCAGCGGCCACTGCCCGAGGCCCCGGCACCGCCCCGGCGCTTGATCCTCAGGGCGAGCGCAAGGCCTTGCTCGCCGCCGCTTTCGAGTTCAATCGAACGCGGGATGCATGACGGCAGCTTCCCTGAAGCCAATCTCGCTCGCGACGTTCCGATGAATTTCACGCTTACGTTCGGGGTTGTCACCGATATGGGCGGATGGCTGAGTGCCAACGATGACGAGTTCGTGCGAGCCTCACTTCTGCGCTACATCCTGCCGGCGCTCCGGGTCTACGACCGGGGTTGAGGCGCGGCCCACCGAGAAATCCCCTTGTGCTGCAAGGAGATTTCGCATCTGTGGGGTGCTGCGATCAGTTCGCGGATCCCCAGTCGAACCCTCTCGCTATCGCAAAACTGATTCCTGTCCCCAGCAACGCCTGCCTCGCGTTTGTTTGGTGCTTGCCTGCATTCGAGACGACTTCGCCTATCGCGTGTTGACCTGCCGTCGCCGACGACTTGAGCAGTGTCACGTGATGGAGGCCCGTGGCATCAGAGCACGGCCGCGGCGATGAGATTCAACTCCTTCTCGGCGTCCTGCTCGTTGGTGATGGTCGGCAGTGATATTAGTATCCGATCGGCCCCAGCGTCGGCCAGTTCGGTCACCATGGAACGGTTGACGATGCGCGCCGGACCGAGGTCGCCGTCCACCTGCGGCCCGCGGACGATCACGCTGATCTGCAATTCGGCCGGGTCACGCCCGGCGTCGACGCACAGTTGGGTGAGCCGCCGCCGCCCATGTGTGATGATCTCGGGACCGTTGACCAGATCATCGTCGCTGACCAGCGCCGGCAACCAGCCGTCGGCGTAGTCGACGATGCGGGCGAATCCTCGCTCGCTTGGTCGCACTCCCAGCAGCACCGGCGGCCCTTGGCGGCTCGCCGGCTTCGGATACAACTGCACTGGCGGGATGGTGTAGATCTCGCCGTCATAAGTCGTTGTCTCCTGCGTCCAGAGGAGCTTCATGATCTCGACGGTTTCGCGCGTCTGCCGCCAGCGGCGGTCCCAATGCCCTCCGAGTAATTCGCATTCGACCTGGCTCCAGCCGATGCCGGCCCCGATGAGCAGCCTGCCGCCGCTATAAAAATCGAGGCTTGCCAATTCCTTGGCGAACTGCACCGGATTGTGCTCCGGAATCAGGAATACTCCACCGCCGAACTTCAGAGTTGTCGTGACAGCAGAGATGCGTGCCAGCGCCACGAGAGTGTCCTGGAAGAACGGCACTCCATCTGCATGCACGCTTACACCGGGCTGATCGACTGGCCGAATCGGGTGCTCGCCGTAGAAGATCGACTCGAAACCGAGCGCCTCGGCGCGCCTCGCTACTACTGCTGCATCGACATCCGGCGCTGGGTAGGGCGGTGTTGGTGGTCGGGAGATCCCAATGCGCATGAGTAGGCACGTTAGCCGAGGGCGACCGTGCACACGGTCGAAAGCTGAGGCATGTCACCCCTTGCTTATCGATTGAAGGCGAAGGTCTCGTCGACCATTTGCTCACTCAAGGTCCACAGATCATCGGCATGCGCCAAATCAAGCGCGTAACTCTTCACGCCACCGTTCGTGTCACTGTCGTTGACTGTGGCGACATTGCAGTCCTCCAAGAATTGCGCGCCGATCTCTTCCGGCGATGCCACGCATGCAGCCCACACTGTTGTGGCTGCGCCTTGTGGAACGCTCTTGCGCTGAGGTCGTGGTGCCTGCGATCCGGTGGTCGGTGCGGCCAATGCTCGCATGGCTGCAAGGGTCTCTGGAGTGAGGTGGCGTCCGAGTTCCGTTGAGATGCCACCAGGGTGCAATGCCGTTGCACGAATGCCCTGCTCGCGCAGTCTGCTGTCGAGTGCTACGCCATAGAGCACGTTGGCAGTCTTTGAGCGGCCATATGCAAGGAAAGCCTCGTACTCAGTGTTGGCAAAGCCAGGATCACCAAGGTTGACATCCGAACGTAGGTGACCCGCGGATGAAAGCAGCACAACGCGTCCAGGTGATTTGATCAAGGGCACGATTCGATTGACGAACACGAAGTGACCGAGGTGATTGGTGCCGAACTGGGTTTCGAAACCATCCTCTGTCGTGCCAGGCGGGCAGGCCATCACTCCAGCATTTGCGATCACCACGTCAAACATTTCGCCCTTGGCGAGCAGCGCATCGGCACCGCGGCGGACGCTGGACAGGGATGCAAGATCAACCTCAACCACCTCAAGTGAGGCGCCAGGCTGCACAGCCTCGCGAACAGTTTCCAGGGCGCGCTCGGCCTTGGCCAGATCTCGGGCAGTACCAACGACCGAGGCGCCATGCGCCAACAGAGTGCGAGCTGTTTCGACTCCGAGGCCCGCAGACACTCCTGTGACCAAGAAGCGCTTGCCTGTGAGATTGACTCCCTCTAAAACCTCGTCTGTGGTTGATTCTGCCGAAAAGGATGAGGACATTTTGGCTGCCTTTCGGACGGTCGAAAACTGAAATGCGAGAGCGAAAAAACTGGGTCAGTCCCGGAAGTTCGGGGCTGACCCAGCGTAGGGATGCGCCTGGATCTATTGGAGGCCTTCCAAAGGACTGCTGCCCACATGCGGGAAGCACTCCAGGAATGCACCCTGAGTTATGCGGCGACGAACTGACTCCGGCTCATCGTCGAAGAGCTCGTGCAGAGTCTTCTGCGTGTGACCGAAGGTGCCTTCGATATGCGGGTAGTCACTCCCCCACATCACGTTGTTGTAGCCCATCGCTGTGAGCGCCTGTACTGCAGTCTCATCATGCTGGAAGCTTGCATACACCTGGTCGTAGAGCACTTCCTTGGGTGTGCGCGTGAGGTTGTCCCGAATGAAGTCGCTGTGCTGGCGGTAGGCCTCGTTGAGACGATCACCGACAAAGGGCACCCAAGTCGCGCCGGCCTCGGAGATGATGAGCTTCAGACCCGGGCGCTTGTCGAGTATTCCGGAGGCCGCCATCAATGCGGCGAAGGTCATGCCACTGTAGGAAGCCCAGAGGTAATTCACGGTGCCGGCGCCGGGCCCGTGGAAGGCCACGGGATCCTCACCTCCTGCGCCCGTATGAACGGCGATGACCATTTCGGTCTCGTGCATGACGTCCCAAAGCGGATCCCAGTAAGGACGGTTGAAATCAGGGATGTCCTTGGGAGTGGAACAAGGCAGGTTGATGGCCTTGATTCCCATCCCGGCAACTCGTAACACCTCGTCCACGGCGTCCTTGACGTCAAGGGGAGAGATCTGTGCGGGCATCACATGGCGCACGCTCTTGCTCTGCACATCAACTGCCCAATCGTTGGCAACCTTCACTGCCTCGCGGGCGAGCACTGGATCAGTGATCATCGCGTTCCATAGCCCGACGGATGGATAGATGAGCTCAGCCCAGATGCCCTCTTGATCGAGGTCGGCCTGACGGATGTTGATGTCCTTGGAGCCTGGGGCTTCGAGGGCTTGAATCAGGGTTTGGCCGCCTTTGCCCACGATGGTTGAGATCTTCGGCATGTCGCGAGTGAAGCTCTTGCCATCGACATAGATCGTCTCTGACGAGCCATCCTCGGTCTTCACTGACCGCGGCATTCGCTCTGCTAGTGCGGCAGGAAGTCCGTTGCCGTACAGGTCTGCAGGCTCCATGTAATGCGAGTCGCCCGAGTTGGCCCAGATCTTCATTGCTACTCCTTCGTAAGTGTTCGGCAGATCAACTACGCAGCAGTCCAGAACGGAAGGGTGAGGGTTTCGCTGACGCGATTCCACACCACCTTCACTGGCATACCAACCTTCACGTCCTCCGGCTCAACATCGACGATATTCGACACGAACCGACATCCTGGCGCGCCATCTGCATCAACAACAGCAGGGATGTACGGCACGTAATCCTTCTGATCAGGCGTCAGCGCATGCCGCACGATGATGAAGCTGTACAAGGTGCCAGTGCCCGGAAGATCCACATACTCAAGATCCTGCATATGGCATTGCGCACACCAGCGCGAGGGCGGTAGGCGAAACTTGCCGCAGTTCGTGCACTTTGGTGCAGTGAGCTGTTCGCGCATCGTCGCTTCCCAGAACGGCACGGTCCAAGCATCCGCATAGGGATCCGTGAACAAGGGCGAGGGCATGTACTTGAACGGAATGGCAGGAGTGGACATCAGCGATCCTTCTTCAAGATAGTGCCGGTCATTGGAATGGACGAAGGACCACCGGTAACGAGTGCAATCTCTGCGCCTTCGACCTGATTGATAGCCGTGCCTCGGATTTGCTCGACACCTTCGACGATATGCGTCATACCCGGACAGTAGAAGTCCGAAAGATTGCCACCGTGGGTGTTCACCGGGATCGACCCTGTGCCGTATCGGATGTTGCCCTCGGCCACGAACGGCCCGCTCTCTCCGACTGGGCAGAACTGGAAGTCCTCGAGCTGCATCAACACCATCGGTGAGAAGTGGTCATACAGCAATGCGACGTCTACATCCTGCGGACCAACTTCAGCCATCGCGTACATCTGCTTGGCAACATCACGCGCACCAGCGGAGGCAAAGCTGAGGTCAGGCATCTGGAAGTTGCCCAAGAGGTGTGCGTTATTACCCGTGCCGCCAATACCGCTACCGGAGATAAGCACTGGAGGGTGCGGCAGATCGCGCGCGCGATCCACAGAAGTTGTGATCACTGCAATGGCACCGTCATCTTCCATTGTGTAGTCGAACAGACACAGTGGATCCGAGATCATGCGAGCCGCGAAGTAGTCCTCAAGCGTCAATGGAGTCTGACGAACCGATTGCGGCCGCTTCATCGCGTTGTTGCGCTGCGAGATGCACACCTCGGCAAAATGCTCGCGCTTGGTTCCGTACTGATACATGTGGCGCTGAGTGAGCATGGAGAAGTTGTGCCCCGGCGACATGATCGAGGCTGGTGACACAAAGGCCGCTTCAGGCGAGACATTGGTTGAGCCGCCATAGGCGCCGCCACCTCCTGCGCTCGGTAGACGCCGAGGTCCTTCAGAAGAGCCACCGAAACGGCCGGTCGGCACCTGCTGGAGCACAAACAGGCTCACACACACATTTGCGAGTCCTGCATTTATCACAGCTGCAGCCATGCCAACTGAACCAGCGGCACCACTGCCACCGGCGGTGAGTGTGGCAGCGAACTTCACATGGGGAACGCCCAACAAGTAGGCCATCGATCCGGGATCTGCTGGCGCACCGCCGTAGAACGCGAAGCCATCGAGATCGTTCACGGTGAGACCGGCATCATCCAGCGCCTTCAACGTCGCCTCGATGGCCATGTCCATCATCGATTTGGGCAGTGACGCACCACGCCGATAGCGCTCCGTCTGTCCAATTCCGACTATTGCGGCCTTGTCCTTCATCGTCACGCGCAAACCCCTCTCCGGTTACAAGCGCAGTCGAGACGAGCTCTCAAGACTGGCTTGGTGTTGCTCGGCTGCTCATTGCTTGTGTTGCCCGTCACCGTAGCGCGCGATCTACGCCGTATAGGGGGCTTTCCAAGATTCCTATCCCGAGCTCAGGCCAGTCTCTGGCTTCCATTGTCGGGGCCGTCGATAGTCGCTGAATTCACGTCCCACCGAGTCGTATACGGCGTATAGTCCCGAGGGCTCGGCCAGGTAGGGCGCGCAACGCCGGGCTGCGAGTGGGGCATCGGATCGACATTGAGGAGCGTGACTATCACTCATGGGTACTGACTCAACGGAGTTCGCAGGCAAGGTCGCACTGGTGACTGGCGGCGGCAAGGGCATTGGTGGAGCGATCTCGGAAATGCTTGCGGCACGTGGCGCGAGTGTGGCCATCAACTTCAGAAGCGACGCCGTGCTGGCTCAGGAGACCTGCGATCGCATCAATGCATCAGGCGGGCAGGCGAAGCTCTTTCGCGCAGATATCACCAATGAACAGGCGCGCGAGCAGCTTGTTGCAGATGTGAAGGCGCAGCTCGGTTCGATTGACCTGCTGGTGAACAATGCCGCGTACACGAAGATCCAGGACCCGCACGAACTCACGTTCCGGACCTGGAAGGCAATGTTCGCAGCCAACCTCGATGCTGCCTTCCATCTCACCTGGCTGGTAAAGGACGACATGCTCGCCAAGGGCTCAGGCGGGATCATCAATATCTCCTCAAACTCCGCAGAGCGGCCCAGCTCCAATTCCCTCGCCTATGGCACAACGAAGGCAGCACTCAATGCCTTCACTGCACGGGCCAGCCTGGCCTTGGCACCCACCGTGCGCATCAACGGCGTCTCGCCTGGCTTCACGGAAACCCCCCGAGTTGCCACGGTTGATGAGGAGACCCAGAAGCAGATGCGAGCCGGCATTCCGATGGGCCGAGCGGGCACTTCCGACGAGATCGCCGAGATGACCTGCTACCTGCTCTCCGAGAAGGGCGCGTATATCACTGGACAAACTTTCTCGGTATCAGGTGGACCCAGCTGAAGGAGTTCGCCTTGGTCTTGGCAGGAAAGGTCACTGTTGTCACCGGCGCTGCGCGGGGAGTGGGCAAGAACATCGCCCGAGAGCTTCTGCGCGAGGGCGCCACGGTGTACATCGGATCTCGTTCGCAGTCCGATGCTGACTCGGCGGTTGCAGACCTGCTCAAGCATGGCGACGTGCGAACTCTCGTCGGTTCGATCACAGATGCTGCTGAATGCGCGCGAATGGCCGACGAGGTCGGCAACTCAGTCTCAGGCGTTCACTTGCTCGTCAACAATGCCGCAGCCAGTGCAACAGCTCCGATGCCCGAGATCGATATGGCTGCTTGGGATATGACCTTCGCCGCCAATGTCAAGGCACCGTTCCTCATGTCACGCGCGTTCCTCCCGCTCCTAAGCGCAGAGGCGACACATGACGCAAAGACGAGCATCATCAACATCAGCTCGATATCGGGACTCATCATCGATGGCCTGCCCAGTTGGGCGTACAGCTCTAGCAAGGCGGCGCTGAACCATCTGACCAGAGGTCTGGCCCTTGAATTCGCACCTGTACACGTCAATGTCAATGCACTGGCACTCGGGCCGTTCGAGACAGAGAAGTCGCAGGAATTGGGACTCATTGCAAGCCGAATCCCAAGCAAGTTGCGCAATCCCCTGAGTTCGCCGCAGCGCCGTACGGGTCTCGGCGAGCACGCTGGAGGAACCGTCGTGTTCTTGGCGAGTCCGGCTGGAAGCTACATCACGGGTGCAATCCTGCCCGTTGACGGCGGCATCGCCACCACGCGGTGAGTCACACAGACAGGTAGCAGCGAAAACGACAAGCAGGAAGGTAATCCGTGACGATTAAGGACATCGGAGCGATCGTTGGAGTCGGGCATACCGACTTCTATAAGCGCGGGCAGTCGGGCGATCAAACAGAGCTCGAGCTCATGTTGAAGGCAACAATGGTTGCCCTTGATGACAGTGGACTGACGCCTCAGGACATCGACGGATTCTCGTTCTACGCCAGCGGTTTTGATGCTGGATTACTAGCCACTGCACTCGGAATCAAGGAACTGCGGTACTCAACCATCATGAGCGGCGGCGGCGGGGGGTCCCAAGGCACGATCGCAAACGCCGTGGCGGCTATTCAGGCTGGCTACGCGGAAGTGATTCTCTGCACCAAGGCACTGAAGTCGGGCGGCGATACCGGACGGCGCATCGGCCGGATGGGTGCTGAACCCCGCACCGGACGAGTAGGAGCAGGTGCAGCCGACTGGGATTTCTACCACAACTTTGGACTCACCTCTCCTGGGCAATCCTTTGCTCTGATGGCTCGTCAGCACATGCACAAGTTCGGAACGACCTCCGAGCAATTTGGTGCGGTTGCTGTCAGTACGCGCTTCCATGCAAGTCGCAATCCCAACGCGATCCATCAGATGCCCATCACAATTGAGGATCATCAGAACTCGCGCATGATCGCGGACCCACTGCACCTCCTTGACTACTGCTTGGAGACCGATGGCGGCACTGCAGTGATTGTCACCTCAGCTGAACGAGCCAAGGACCTCAAGGCGAAGCCGGTGTATGTCGGTGGCGCAGCCATGGGTGGGCCAGGGCCGTTTGGCCAAGGCATCTTCTACTTGCAGATGCCTGATGACATTTTCCATTGGTCAGGTCACAAGCCAGTTGCTGATCGCGTTTACGCGATGGCTGGGGTTGGACCGCAGGACATCGACGTCGCGGAGATGTACGACCACTTCACTCCGCTGGTCATCATGCAACTCGAGGAGTACGGCTTCTGCAAGCCAGGAGAAGGCGGCGCATTCGTTGAAGATGGTGGATTGCGATTCGACACGGGTCGATTGCCGGTCAACACGCACGGCGGCAATCTCTCAGAGGTGTACCTCCTAGGGCTTACTCACACCATCGAAGCCGTGCGTCAGTTGCGCGGCACCGCTTCAAGCCAGGTCAAGGACGCCGAAGTTGCACTGGTGACCTCAGGCCCCGGAATCCTGCCGACCAGTGCCATCATTCTTCACAACTAGGAGCAGCCATGACGATTTCCCAAGAGCACTACCTGCCCGAGTCCGTCGTTGCGATATTTCCAGACCAATACTCCCGCGAGTATTGGGATCGCATTGCCCGTGGCGAACTCGCGTTCCAGCGTTGCGCGCAATGCAAGACCTTCCGTCATCCTCCGGGGCCAATGTGCCCAAAGTGCTCCTCGTTCGAAGCTGAGTGGCACACGGTCGAAGGCAAGGGCACGATCTACAGCTGGGAGATCGTCACTCTCGCTTTGAACGACGCATTGGCCGATTACGTGCCCTACAACGTCGTGCTGGTGGAATTTCCCGACGCTCCTGGCGTGCGCTTGGTGACCAACTGCATTGACGCAAGCAAAGAACAGTTAAGCGTGGGCATGCCAGTTGAAGTCATCTACCAGAAGTACTCCAAGGCCACCCTGCCGCGAGTGAGGAAGGCCTAGCCAAGGAAGACTGGACTGGAGATGACGGTGAAGGCGACTCGCAAGGCACTGAACGATTGCGGTCTCAAGGTGCAGGACATCGATGGGTTCGCCACGCAGGGCGCGCGCGGCGCAGATACAGATGGGAAATTTCAAGTCGGGACTTAGGTCCCTGTACGCCGTATATCTATATGTGCGAGCCTACGTTCACCGCGGCGAGGAATGGTCCCGCCGACACAGGGAGGTACAACATGGGAAAGATCTGGGCCAACTCCGGAGACTCGCACTTCGTTGAGCCGGCGAATCTCTTTGCTGATCGTCTGCCCGCGGATCTTGCTGAGCGGATGCCGCGCAGCGT
>JAUSDJ010000013.1 GCA_030650795.1 Actinomycetota bacterium | reverse complement strand
GGGCATGACCTCTCCTTGCCGAAAGGTCAACAGTATCCCGATACAATGCAAGATGCAAGCGATTATACGTCACTGTACTTATAAACACGACCACTTAGCAGCGGCCTGCGAGTTTGTCACAGGTCGGTTTGACTTGGATCTCGGAGTGTGGGATCTGGCGCGAGACCCCTTGCTACGAAGAACGTTGCTGAAGCCCGAGGATCTCAACGAGCCTGAGGATCGAGCGATTGAGGCCCCAGCGGAGCTGGCCGATTCGATCTCGGAGTACGAATGGAAATGGGCCGCAGGGGAACGGGACGTGTGGGGGCCGTATGAGAGTGCTGGGCGAACCGCGTTGCACGACAACCTTTGGCCAATGCTCGAAGCGGAATCGTGGCAGGTGGGCGAGAAGGGGAGACACTACTTCCTGCAGCTCGGCCCGAACGTCAAGGTGCATGCCGAGTGGGAGGCGCAGCCGCTGCTCTCTTATTCAATCCAGATCCACAGGAAGCAATGCTTGCTCCGGCTCATCCACCCACGACAAGGCTTCTCCCTGCTTAGGATCGAGCCCTATCTGAGAGAGAACGCTTCGGTTCTCGTGGGGGCGACCGGGAGGGGACCGGAAGGCGATGTTGTGTTGCGACTCCCGGGGCACGGTCTCGACGAAGATATGCCGGATTGGGCGGTTGGCCTTGGCCTGATCAAGAGAGCTATCGCTGCGTTAGAACCGACCATAAGCGGTCTACTCGAGGATGCCTCGAAGAGACTTCAGGCTGAGCGCGACCGAGCTGCGAAGCAGCGGGAATTCGAAAGAACCCGCCCCGAAAGGCAGCGGCATGAAATTGCGCGGCGAACAGCGTTGCACAACAGCCTCTGGCCAATCCTTAAGATGGAAGCATGGCAAATTGAGCCTGGCAGGGAGCATTCAGGCTACTTCTTGCCGCTCGGCCCGAACGTCAAGATCCATTCCTTCGTGAACCCGCGGCCGGTGCTTTTCTATGCAATCCATGTCCACAAGAAACACTCGGTACTCCGGCTGCTGCACCCGCTAGAACATCTCTTCAGAGGTAAGATCGAGCCCTACCTTCAAGGAAACGCCTCGATCCTCACACAGGTGATCGGGAAGGAACCGAAGGATGATCTCGTGCTAGGCCTACCCGGTCATGGATGGGACGACGAGGGGACCGACTGGGCGGCTGGCCTAAGTGGTCTAGTTCGGAAATTCGATGACGTATCTTAGGCACAACGAACCAACGGAGCATTGGGAAGCGCAAGCTTGGCGAGGAGTCGTGCAAGGTCCTGCCGCGTGTATTTCCAGTCAAAGGGCTTGGCAGTCTGCTGGTAGCGATCCTGAAACGCGAGAATGCTGTCCTCGAGGGCAGTGAGGGAATTGAAGGCATTCGGCCGGAGCACCTTGCGCTCGAGGATCGAGAAATAGATTTCAATCTGATTGAGCCAACTGGCATGAATTGGCAGGTGCACGAGGATGAGATTTGGCCAGCACTTCGCCAGACGCTGGACCGCGGCCTTGCCGCGGTGCGATGATCCGTTGTCAACGATCCAGAACACGCGCTCTGCCGAGGCATACGGCTCTTGGCTCATCACGTCCGTGACCAGGCGGCCGAAGGGCACAAGGCCGCTCTTCGGCTCGCACCGGCCGAAAAGTCTGGCGCGTTGCACATCCCAGGCGGCCAGATAGACCAAGGCACCGGCACGATCGTACTCATGCTCCACGCGCATCGGCTGTCCGGCTTGCGGCGGCTCACTCGCATGAGTCCTCAACCGAGCCTGAATGCTCGTTTTCTCGTCAGCGCTGATGACGTAGTCACTGTCCCCGAGCGGTGCGCCGCACCACACACCATGATAGAGGTCAAGGACGCGCCCCGCCTTCACTGCGAACTCCGGATCCCGGGGGAATATCCAGCTGCGATGGTACCACGGGCGAATCGCTTCGCGGTCGAGCCAGCGCCAGATCGTCGCCCCGCTGATCGAGCCAACGATTCCGCGCTCGACGACGACACGCGCGAGTTCACGAATGCTGTAGCGCGAGAGCGGAACGCCGCTCTCGGCCGGCAACTCACAAGCGAGCGCCTTTACCTGAACGACGACGCGAGGGGGAAAAACCGGGCGGACGCCCGGAGCGCGGTTCATCCTCCAAGCCATCGAGGCGTCGTTTGTAGAAGCGCTTGCGCCACTTGCTCACCACCTGCCGCGGCAATTCGAGCCGGGCGGCGATCTCCTGATTCTCGAGGCCGAGCGCCGCGTAGAGGACTATCCTGGCGCGCACAACTTGGAAATACGGTGCCGTATATCGGCTGGCCAGTGCTTCGAGATGTTCCAATTCCTCCCTGGACAGCAGAATCGTGTACGGGCTGCGTCTGGGCATGACCTCTCCTTGCCGAAAGGTCAACAGTATCCCGATACAATGCAAGATGCAAGCGATTATACGTCACTGTACTTATAAACACGACCACT
>JAUSDJ010000012.1 GCA_030650795.1 Actinomycetota bacterium | reverse complement strand
TGTTGAACCAAACCGATAATGTCCCCTTGATTCCAAAATAGAAATGTCCCCTATCGACTCGATTCTTTGCGAGGGTTGGGTCGGTGGAGAGGACGAGGATGTCGGAAGTCGAGCTTATGCGCGCTGAGGTGTGCGTGCGAGTGGTTTCTGGGGAATTCAATGTTGCTGAGGCAGCGTTGCGGCTGGCGCTGAGCTATCGGCAGATGAAGCGGCTCTTGCGGCGCTATCGGAAGCGAGGCGCTGCTGGCCTGGTACACGGAAGTCTGGGACGGTCGTCAAATCGTGCGCGGCCGCTGGCGGAAATTCGTGCCCGGGCTCTGGATCTGATTCGAGCGCACTACAGCGGGCCGCCGGATGAGCGATTCGGTCCGAGATTGGCGGCCGAGCATCTGGAATCGGATCACGGGATCAAGGTATGTCCGGAGACGTTGAGGCTCTGGATGCTCGATGCCGGGCTGTGGTCGCTGTCGCGGCGGAGGAAGCCCTACCGACAGCGTCGGGAGCGGCGGGCTCATTTTGGTGAGTTAGTGCAGGCCGACGGGAGCTTCCACGGATGGTTGGAAGATCGTGGTCCGAAGGGTTGGCTGATCACCTATGTTGACGACTCGAGGAGCGAGTCGCTGGCACGTTTTGCCGATGCTGAGTCTACGTGGGCGGTGGCCGAGGTGCTGGAGGAGTGGATTATGGAGTATGGCATTCCCAAGGCGCTGTATGTTGACGGTGGAGGTGCGTTTGGCTCGCAAGGGCGGCGGAAATCAGTTGGTTCTACGCAGTTTGGGCGAATGTGCAAGCAACTCGGCATCCATCTCATCCACGCTCGCTCGCCGCAGGCCAAAGGCAGAGTTGAGAGGGCCCACGGGACGCATCAGGACCGTTTGATCAAGAAAATGCGTCTCGCGGGAATATCAAACTACGCAGATGCAAACCGGTTTCTCAAGAATTATCTGATAGACCACAACCGGAGGTATTCCGTCCCGTCGAGAGATGAAGCGAACTTTCACCTGCCACTAAGCGGGTCGCTCGATCTATCACGCGTTTTTTCGATTCATTCAGAGCGCAGGGTGAGCCTCGATTCGGTTGTGTGTTATGATCGCCGCCGGTTTCAGCTGACCAGAACAACGCGTTTGGTCGCGGGGCAGAAAGTCTCAGTGGAGGAGTTGAGAGACGGGAGCGTGCGGATTTTCGCATCAGGCATCGAGCTCTCCTGGACTGAGATCACCGATAACGTGCTGATGCAAACCGGCGAACCGGTGCGCGATCATAACTCAGTAAACCGGCGGCCGACGGACAACCATCCGTGGCGGTATCCGGGTTACGATCGGGCCACTGCTGAAGAAAAGCGGCGGCAACGCGTGATGTCCTTCCAAACCCCGCCAGCTGAGCAGTCAGAAGTTCCAATAACAACATGAACCCAAGGGGACATTTCTACTTTGTTAAGACGGGGGACATTTCTACTTTGGCTTGACA
>JAUSDJ010000011.1:115000-117681 GCA_030650795.1 Actinomycetota bacterium | reverse complement strand
CGCTTTAATGGGCGAACAGCCCAACCCTTGGGACCTACTCCAGCCCCAGGATGCGACGAGCCGACATCGAGGTGCCAAACCATGCCGTCGATATGGACTCTTGGGCAAGATCAGCCTGTTATCCCCGGGGTACCTTTTATCCGTTGAGCGACGCCGCTTCCATATGCATGCGCCGGATCACTAGTTCCGACTTTCGTCCCTGCTCGACCTGTCAGTCTCACAGTCAAGCTCCCTTGTGCACTTGCACTCGACACCTGATTGCCAACCAGGCTGAGGGAACCTTTGAGCGCCTCCGTTACTTTTTGGGAGGCAACCGCCCCAGTTAAACTACCCACCAGGCACTGTCCCTAATCCGGATCACGGATCGAGGTTAGACAGCCAATACGATCAGAGTGGTATTTCAACATTGACTCCACGCGAACTGGCGTCCACGCTTCAAAGTCTCCCACCTATCCTACACAAATCGAATCGACCACCAATACCAAGCTATAGTAAAGGTCCCGGGGTCTTTCCGTCCTGCCGCGCGTAACGAGCATCTTTACTCGTAGTGCAATTTCGCCGAGCCTATGGTTGAGACAGCGCTGAAGTCGTTACGCCATTCGTGCAGGTCGGAACTTACCCGACAAGGAATTTCGCTACCTTAGGATGGTTATAGTTACCACCGCCGTTTACTGGCGCTTAAGTTCTCAGCTTCGCTCCGAAGAGCTAACCGGTCCCCTTAACGTTCCAGCACCGGGCAGGCGTCAGTCCATATACGTCGTCTTGCGACTTTGCATGGACCTGTGTTTTTAGTAAACAGTCGCTTCAGCCTGGTCTCTGCGGCCGACGCCAGCTCAGGGAGCAAGTCCCATCACCAGAATCGGCCCCCCTTCTCCCGAAGTTACGGGGGCATTTTGCCGAGTTCCTTAACCATAGTTCGCTCGATCGCCTTAGTATTCTCTACCTGATCACCTGTGTTGGTTTGGGGTACGGGCGGCTTAAACACTCACTAGAGGCTTTTCTCGGCAGCATAGGATCACTTACTTCACCACAATCGGCTCCCCATCAGCTCTCAGGCGCATGAAACGCGGATTTGCCTACGTTTCGCCCTACAACCTTGGCCGCGGACTACCATCGCCGCGGTTAAGCTACCTTCCTGCGTCACCCCATCGTTTGCCTACTACTAGCTCAGGTCGCGCACTCCTCTGCTTCCGCCCGAAGGCATTCACATTCTTGTGAGCTTAGTATCACTAGGTTCAGCATGGGCGCGTTTAAACCGGTACGGGAATATCAACCCGTTGTCCATCGACTACGCCTGTCGGCCTCGCCTTAGGTCCCGACTTACCCAGGGCGGATTAGCCTGGCCCTGGAACCCTTGATCATTCGGCGGACGGGTTTCTCACCCGTCATTCGCTACTCATGCCTGCATTCTCACTCGTGTGGCCTCCACGGCTGGGTTACCCCGCCGCTTCGCTGGCCACACGACGCTCCCCTACCCATCCACGCACCTGGATCCGAAGACCTGGTACACGCGTGAATGCCACAACTTCGGCGATGTGCTTGAGCCCCGTTAAATTATCGGCGCGGAATCACTTGACCAGTGAGCTATTACGCACTCTTTTAAGGATGGCTGCTTCTAAGCCAACCTCCTGGTTGTCTATGCGACTCCACATCCTTTCCCACTTAGCACACGCTTGGGGGCCTTAGTTGGTGGTCTGGGCTGTTTCCCTCTCGACCATGAACCTTATCGCCCACAGTCTCACTGCCGCGCTCTCACTTACTGGCATTCGGAGTTTGGTTGAGTTCAGTAAGCTTGTAGGCCCCCTAGCTCATCCAGTGCTCTACCTCCAGCAAGAAACACGCGACGCTGCACCTAAATGCATTTCGGGGAGAACCAGCTATCACGGAGTTTGATTGGCCTTTCACCCCTACCCACAGCTCATCCCCCCAGTTTTCAACCTAGGTGGGTTCGGTCCTCCACGACGTCTTACCGTCGCTTCAACCTGGCCATGGGTAGATCACTCCGCTTCGGGTCTTGGACATGCGACTGAATAGCCCTATTCAGACTCGCTTTCGCTACGGCTGCCCCTCACGGGTTAACCTCGCCACATATCGCAAACTCGCAGGCTCATTCTTCAAAAGGCACGCTGTCACCCTGGTCCGAAGACCTTGGGGGCTCCAACGGCTTGTATGCACACGGTTTCAGGCACTATTTCACTCCCCTCCCGGGGTACTTTTCACCTTTCCCTCACGGTACTTGTCCGCTATCGGTCATCAGGTAGTATTTAGGCTTAGCGGATGGTCCCGCCAGATTCACACGGGATTTCACGGGCCCCGTGCTACTTGGGAATTCACTCAAGAGTGAATGACATTTCGTCTACAGGGGTATTACCTTCTGTGCCGGCCCTTTCGCATGGCCTTCGACTATGACATTCGTTTTTGACTCTTTGCCGGACCGTCAGATCCAGCAGAATGCTCCCACAACCCCAAAACGGCAACGACTGACGTCTATCACGCCGCTCTGGTTTGGCCTCTTCCGAGTTCGCTCGCCACTCCTAACGGAATCACTTATGTTTTCTCTTCCTGAGGGTACTGAGATGTTTCACTTCCCCTCGTTCCCGCCTCTTGCCCTATGTGTTCAGGCAAGGGTGACTGGACATGACTCCAGCCGGGTTTCCCCATTCGGACATCCCCGGATCACA
>JAUSDJ010000011.1:0-112500 GCA_030650795.1 Actinomycetota bacterium | reverse complement strand
TGCGCTCATTATTCGCATATGCCCCGCCTTCGGCGATGGTCCGTCGAGCAGCGGACTTGCTGGTGACCAAGCCGCATCGGGTGAGCAGCTCATCAATTGCCGGCAGCGCTCCATCGACGATCTCATCGGCCTGGACTGCGGCCAGAGCGGCCTCGCGCAGGGCAGCAGCCAGGGTCGCCTGCGGCAGTGCCGACAGATCTCCATGCCCAAAGAGTGCGCGTCCGGCCGCTTCGGCGCTGATGCGCTCCTGGAGACCGTGCACCAGATCGGTCAGTTCCTCCGCCAAAGCGCGCTGGGCAGCTCGCTCATGGGGTCGCTCAGCGGTTGCCACGTTGAGTTCGTCGATCTCCTCGCGCGATTTGAAACTGAAGGTGTGCAACAGGTTCTTGACATCGCGATCATCTGCATTGAGCCAGAACTGGAAGAAGTCATAGGGGCTGGTCAGCGCCGGATCCAGCCAGATGGTGCCCGTCTCGGTCTTGCCGAACTTCGTGCCATCGGCCTTGGTGAGCAGCGGGGTGGTCAGTGCATGCACGGACGTCTGTTCTGTGCGACGAATGAGATCAACGCCGGCCGTGATATTGCCCCATTGATCAGATCCGCCCGTCTGCAGCACACAGCCATAGCGGCGAAAAAGCTCGAGATAGTCAAAGGACTGCAGCAGTTGGTAGCTGAACTCTGTGTACGAGATGCCGTCCTTGGCCAAACGTGCTGCGACCGCCTCGCGATCCAGCATGCGGTTGACGCTGAAGTGCTTGCCGATATCGCGCAAGAACTCCAGCACAGACATGCTCTGAGTCCAGTCGAAGTTGTTCACCACAACTGCTGCGTTAGGACCTTCAAAGTCATAGAAGCGCTCCAGCTGCGCGCGGATTCGCCCAACCCAGTCATGGACGACTTCCTCGGAGTTCAGCGTGCGTTCGCCAGTCGATTTCGGATCGCCAATGAGTCCAGTAGCGCCACCCACTAAGGCCAATGGACGATGCCCTGCGTGCTGAAAGCGGCGCACAGTGAGGATCTGAGCCAGGTTGCCCAGATGCAGACTCGGGGCAGTGGGATCGAATCCGCAATACAGAGTCATCGGTCCAGCAGACAATGCCGCATGCAAGGCGCCTAGATCTGTGCTCTGTGCAATCTGTTCGCGCCAGAGCAGTTCGTCGATGATGTCGATCACGGCAGCACCTTACGCACGGCTGGTAATCCTGCGTTGCAGGGCCACCAGCAGAGTCCCCATAGCCCTGCGCGGAAGTTGCGACCAGGTCGGCGGATACTGCAGATATGGCTGCAGTGCAGGGTTTGACCGCCGAGCAGGTGCAGACAAGCCTGGCCGTGCACGGCAGGAACGCCATGCCGCAACCTCGACGGCCTTCATCTCTTCGCCGCTTCGTTGGCCAGTTGTTGCACTTCTTCGCCCTGATGCTTTGGGGCGCGGCCGCATTGGCACTGATCGCCGGCATGCCGCAGCTTGGTGTGGCGATCATCGCGGTGGTCATCTTGAACGCGGTGTTCGCATTCGTGCAGGAAGGGCGGGCCGACCGAGCTGCAGAGCGATTGCGTTCATTGCTACCGACAAGTGCGACGGTTATCAGAGACGGCAAACGGCGGGAGATCGACGCAGCTGACGTGGTCGTGGGCGATCTCATTGCCCTTGATCCAGGCGACCGGATTCCGGCCGACGGAAGCATCGTGCGCGCCACTGCTTTGAGCTTGGACACTTCAATGCTCACTGGTGAGAGCAGGCCCAGCCACGCAATTCCCGATGATCCGGTGTTCGCGGGCACCTTTGTTGTCGAGGGCGAAGGCACGGCAGTGATGTCGGCGGTCGGCAAGAACACACGGCTGGCTGCGATTTCGCAGCTCACCACCTTGACGCCCAAGCCCGAGACTCCCCTTTCGAAGGAGCTCAGGCGCGTCGTGCGCATGATCGCGGCGATCGCCCTGAGCGTTGGAGCTGTGTTCTTCGGCATCACCTTGCTGCTGGGGAACCCTCCGTCGGACGGCTTCATCTTCGCTGTTGGCGTCACTGTTGCGCTGGTTCCCGAAGCACTCCTGCCCACGGTGACGCTGACTCTGGCGTGGGGTGCGGAGCAGATGGCAAGGCGTCAAGTACTCGTGCGCGACCTGGAGGCCGTGCAGACACTTGGCTCCACCACCTTCATCTGCACGGACAAGACCGGCACGCTCACGCGCAATGAGATGACGGTGGTGGCCGCATGGACCCCTGATGCCTCTGCTCGCGTCGATGTGCCGGGATACACGCCCGAGGCCGAGGTCTTCATCAGTCCAGCCAGCGGGGAATTGTCCATGCGTCATATGGCCGAAATCGCGGTCGGCTGCTCAGATGGCTACGTCATCCCGGTCGGAGCTGAATGGCATGCCCACGGCGACCCGATGGAGGCCGCCATCGACGCATTTGCTCTGCGCCTGGGGCTGAATACCGATGCGGTGCGTCTGGCCGACGTCGGAGGGCATCGCTTTCCATTTGACCCTCGACGCCGTCGCATGTCGGTGGTCTGCGGCGAACTCGTGCAGGTCAAGGGCGCCCCTGATTCCGTGCTTGCCCTGTGCGGCAATGCGGACGGGGCGGAAGCTGTCGTCGCCGAGATGAGCTCCCGCGGTCTGCGAGTGCTCGCCATTGCCGAACGTCGCGTATCCGGGCCGCTGCCACCTGCAGTCGAGCAGGTGGAGCAGGACCTGATCCTGTTGGGGCTGATGGGCTTGGAGGATCCGCCTCGAGCCGACGTACGTCAGGCCCTGGAGGACTGCCGAGCGGCGGGGATCAAGGTGGCCGTGGTCACCGGAGACCATCCGGGCACCGCGTCCGCCATCGCCACCGAGGTCGGTCTTCGGAAGGAAACAGATCCGGTATTCGAGGGCAAGGACCTGCCTCAGGATGAAGCATTGCTGGGAGCTCTGCTTGATCACACCGGCGTGGTAGTCGCGCGGGTGTCACCTGAGGACAAGCTCCGGATCGCGCGGGCGCTGCGGGCGCGTGGCCACGTGGTTGCCATGACGGGCGACGGGGTCAACGACGTACCGGCGTTGCACGAAGCCAATATCGGCATCGCTATGGGGAAGTCTGGATCAGATGCTGCCCGCGAGGCGGCCGAACTCGTCCTGCTGGACGACAACTTCGCCTCCATCGTGGCAGGCATTGAGCAAGGCCGGACCACCTACATCAACATCCGCCGGTTCCTGACCTATCACCTGACGGACAACGTGGCCGAACTCACGCCCTTTGTCATCTGGGCTCTGTCCGGCGGACGGATTCCGCTTGCCCTGGGTGTGCTGCAGATCCTGGCGCTGGACATCGGCACTGACACGTTCTCCGCCGTGGCCCTAGGTGCCGAGCCTCCGGCTCGAAGACTCCTCAAGGGGCCTCCAGTCTCCGGTCGTCTGCTCAATCACACCGTGCTGCGCAGGGCCTTTGGAGTCCTGGGCCCAACCGAGGCGCTCATGTCGATGCTGGCCTTCCTGTTGACGTTCGTGGCCCTGGGTTGGCGCCCGGGACAGGAATTCCCGGGAGGTGACGCACTTCTTGCTGCCTCCGGTGCAGCCTTCATCACCGTCGTGTTCGCTCAGGTGGCAAACGGCTTCGCCTGCAGGAGTTCAACCTTGTGGCCGGGGCGCCTCGGGTGGCTCACCAATCGCCTGCTCATCCCTGCGACGGCCGTTGGCCTGGCGTTCTCCTTGTCGATCCTGCTGATACCGCCAGTCGCAAGCGTCTTCGGCCAAAGCACACCCACTCCGATCGGCTGGCTCATCGCCGGGCTCGCGCCAGCGGCCTTGCTCGCGGCAGATGCGGCAGACAAGTGGTTTCGGCGCCGCTCTCTGGCACACAGAGCACCCGACAGCCCACACAAGTTGCAATCGGGCTCAGACTGATGCCGCGGCCAGGTGCGGTTCTATTTCACGAAGGATCGCTGCCTTCGGCCTTGCTCCAACGGTCTGTGACACAACCGTGCCGTTCTTGAACAATGCCAGGGTCGGCAGGCTCATCACCTGGTAGCGCAGCATCGTTGCAGAGTTCATGTCGGTATCGATTGCCACAACCTTGAGGCGGCCGGCTTCCTCGCCAGCAATCTGCTCGAGCACTGGCGCGATCATGCGGCAAGGCGGGCACCAAGCGGCAGTGAACTCCACCAATACCGGCAGCTCGGACTCAAGGACATCCTCTGCAAAAGTGGCATCGGTCGTGTTGGCAACAGACATCAGTACTCCTAGATCGCTTGTCGATTCAGCGGTTATTCTGCGCAATGAGTGGGCCGTGGTGGTCGATGTGCTCGCCGCATTCGCACAGCAACTGCGCTGTGACGCGGCCACCGCAGCCCAGATGCCGGTAGTCCACTGCGCGTTCGGCAGATGCAGGCAGATGGCGGGAACCCCAGTCAGAGAGTGCCGCCAGCAGGGGCAGCAGATCCACGCCAGCGTCGGTGAGGGTGTACTCCTGCCGCGCGCGTTGCCCAGGCACGCGGTAGGCGCGTACCTGCAGGATCCCAGCCTCAGTGAGCCGTTGGAGGCGGTCAGCGAGCACAGCACGCGGAGCACCGGTGGCCAGATGCAATTCATCAAAGCGTCGTACGCCAAGGCCGATCTCGCGCACGATCATCAGCGCCCAGCGCTCGCCGATCACCTTCACTGCCTCGCCGAGCGCATCAACTGCTTGCCTCTCCACCACAGTTCTGAGTCTAGATTGTGAACTTATCTCTTGGCAAGCTGCCTGGCAGGCACATGCCTGCTGACTGTTGGTTCATCGGGAAGGAAGAAGCGCCAAGGCGTGAGAGCACCGGCACCGCCTACTCCGGTGCGCGCACTCACGCGAAATTCATCAGCAATGATCGCTGGAGTCCTCAGTTGCAGGCTGCCAGTGCTCGTCAGCAGGTCGGCGCCGTTCAGTGATCCGTCGATGCCTAGTGCCTTGGTCAGTCGCGCGGGACCCCTGGCGAGCTCACGATCGGTTCTTGCCGCGCTCCGTCGAGCACGCGCGTGCTCGAGTCCTTCTGTGATGGCACCCGCGCGCACCAACACAGCGCCCGCCTCCCCCACTTCGCCGGTGACGATGTTGAAGCACCAGTGCATGCCGTATGTGAAATACACGTAGGCGTGTCCGGGTAGTCCGAACATCACAGCAGTTCGCGGAGTCTGGCCACGGAAGGCATGCGAGCCGGGATCTACGCCGACACCGGCATAGGCCTCAACTTCGGTGATGCGCACAACGACCCTTGCCCCGCCAGCTTCCGAGCTGAGGTACGCACCGAGCAGTTGCGGTGCAACAACATGCGCTGCTTGCGTCAGATCAACCAACGTTGGCGCTCACTGGCCACCAGTGCATCGAGTTGGTCAAGTTGTTCGTGCACGCGGTTTGGTGCGGTGCCGCCAAATGCAGACCTCGAGTTCAAAGACCCTGACACGGTGAGCACTTCTCGCACTGCAGGTGTCAGGTGTGCACTGATGGCGATGAGATCGGCATCAGTGAGATCCCACAGCTCCAGATCCTTGGCTTCGGCTTGTTGCACACATGCACCCGCAATCTCATGCGCTTGGCGGAACGGCACACCTTCGCGCACCAGCCATTCAGCGATATCCGTTGCCAGCGCAAAGCCTTGCGGCGCTGACTGCGCCATCACATCAGTGTTGAATCGCAGAGTTGCGATCATGCCTGTCATGGCAGGCAACACGAGGTGCAATTGATCGAGGGTGTCGAACACCGGCTCTTTGTCTTCTTGCAAATCGCGGTTATAGGCAAAGGGCAAAGCCTTCAATGTCGCCAAGAGGCCAGTCAGATTGCCGATGAGACGACCTGACTTTCCACGAGCCAGTTCAGCAACATCAGGATTCTTCTTCTGCGGCATGATCGAGGATCCAGTTGACCAAGCATCGTCGAGCTTGGCCCACGAGAACTCGCGAGAAGTCATCAGGATGACCTCTTCACCAATGCGCGAAAGATGCACACCGATCATCGCAGCGACAAAGAGGAATTCTGCAACCCAATCGCGATCACTCACTGCATCGATGGAATTGCCAAGCGCTTGTTCAAAGCCCAAATCAAGTGCAACGCCTTGCGGATCAAGCCCCAACGAGGAACCGGCAAGCGCACCGGCGCCCAGTGGTGAGCGCGCTGTGCGTCTGTCCCAGTCCGCAAGGCGTTCAAGATCGCGCCCAAGGGCGTGCACGTGCTTGGCCAATTCATGCGCAAAGGAGACCGGCTGCGCGTGCTGCAGATGCGTGAATCCAGGTGAGGTTGTTTCGACATGTGCACGGGCTTGGATGAGGAAGGCCGATTGAAGATCGATGACCTCCTGAGCCAGGTAGCGCACTTGGTCGCGCAGGTACAGTCGAAAATCCGTGGCTACCTGATCATTTCTGCTGCGACCCGCCCTCAGCTTTCCGCCAAGTTCACCAAGACGTTCGATGAGCTGTCGTTCAACGGCAGTGTGGACGTCCTCATCGTCGGCACCCGGTTGTGCAGCACCGCTGTGAACGTCGGAGAGCAATGCCGTCAGCGCATCGGACACCAACGCCAGCTCACTGTCGGTGAGAAGGCCGGCCGCGTTCAACACCTTCGCGTGGGCCTGGGTCTGCTGAATGTCGTACGGAGCCAGACGCCAATCGAAGTGCACAGACCGACTGAGTGCCGCCATCGCATCAGAGGGACCGTCGACAAACCGTCCGCCCCACAACCGGGTTGGTTGCGCCTTGGTCACGAGGTTCTCCTCTGCTTGGCGTCGCGTTGAGTGGTGTCTCGTGCTGGCGCTTCGCCCCGCCTATCGGCGAGTGAGAGCAGATTGGCACAGAATTCCGTGGCTGCTTTGTTCGTGGTCATCACGACCATGATCGTGTCGTCTCCCGCAACAGTGCCAACGATCTGATCGAAATGGGCTCGGTCCAGGTAGCCAGCGAGGTAATGGGCAGCGCCTGGTGGTGTGTGCAGGACCGCGATATTCTGCGCAGCCTGGGCCCCTACGAGCACGTCAGTCACGACTCGCCCGATGGTGTTCGGAATAGCCAGATGCGTGACGACCTTGCTGCGCGAAATGACGTAGCGAGAACCCAGATGTGCATCTTGAGTCTTCACTGCACCGATGGCGTCAAGGTCGCGCGAGAGAGTCGTCTGCGTGACATCAAGTCCTTCAGACGCCAAGGTCTCGCGCAATTGCTCTTGCGAGCTCACGGTTCCTTCTTCAATGAGCGCTTCAATTCGAGTTCGACGAGCCGCCATCGTCTTGGGGGCGCTCATGCAGTCGCCCCAAGGCTGTCGAACGCTGCTCGCCAGCGCGTGATCGTGTCTTCCAGATCTCGATCGGTGATGTTGAGTGCAGGGGCAAGGCGGATGGCATCAACCGCAACAGGATTGGCCAGAATCCCGTTCGCACGCAAAGCGAAATCGACCTCTGCACTAGTGACGCCACTCAACTCGGCCGCCAGCAGCAGACCTCTTCCGCGAACTGAGTGGACTTTGCCTCCTGAAGCCAAGGACAACTGCTCAGTGAGCATCGCGCCCGATTCAAGAACTCTCGCAAGCAGTTCCTCGCGTTCGATGATGTCAAGGACCGTGAGCGCAGCGCGCGCCGAGATGGGGTTCCCACCAAAGGTTGAGCCATGCGAGCCAGGCGTGAGCAGAGTCGCCGCGTCGCCGAAGGCAACCATTGCCCCAATCGGAAGTCCGCCGCCCAGCCCCTTTGCCAAGGTCAGGACGTCAGGCTGAATGCCAAATCGCTGGAAGGCGAACCACTCACCCGTGCGCCCGATGCCCGTTTGGACTTCATCGAGGATGAGCAAGGCACCCATGCGGTCGCAAACGCTGCGCGCGGCCGTCAAATAGTCGTCGGGCGGAACGATCACGCCGTTCTCGCCTTGAATCGGCTCCAGGAACACAGCTGCAGTTTCAGAAGTCACTGCCGCTTCGAGGGCGCCCGCATCGCCGAATGGCACGACCGTGACTTCACCCGGGAGTGGACGAAATGGATCTTGCTTAGCGGGTTGCGCCGTGAGCGCCAAGGAGCCCATCGTGCGACCGTGGAAACCACCTGCAGCCACCACAACATGCGTGCGACCAGTGAGGCGAGTGAGCTTGAACGCAGCTTCGTTTGCTTCAGCCCCTGAGTTGCAGAAGAAGACCCGAGAGCCAGAGGGCGCGCCGCTGAGATCCACCAGCCGCTCTGCGAGTTCCAGGCCGGGTTCGGTTGCATAGAGATTGCTGGTGTGGCCAATGGTCTGCAATTGATTTGTGACTGCAGCAACGAGATCGGGATGCCCGTGTCCGAGCACATTGACTGCGATGCCGCCTATGAGATCGATGTACTCCTTGTCTTTGTCATCCCAGACCCGTGAGCCACGGCCCTTCACTAAGAGCAGCGGAGGCACTCCGTAGTTGCGCATCATCGTTGTCTCCCAACGGTCCTGCCAGTTCATGACTGTCCCGGATAGACCATGGTGCCGATGCCATCGTTGGTGAACACTTCAAGCAGCACTGAGTGCGCCACCCGCCCATCAATCACATGGGCTTGGGGAACTCCCCCGTCAATTGCTCGCACGCAGGCCTCCATCTTTGGCAGCATTCCCGATTCAAGAGTTGGCAGCAATGACCTGAGTTCGTTGACCTCTATCTGCCGAATGATCGACTCCCGATCAGGCCAGTCCGCGTACAGGCCTTCGACATCAGTCAGCACGACGAACTTCGATGCGTGCAGTGACTCAGCAAGAGCAGCAGCAGCGGAATCCGCATTCACGTTGTAGATCACGCCTTCAACATCGCGAGCAACAGTGGAAACGACCGGAATGAATCCATCATCGAGCAGCTTGATGACAAAGTCAGGCCGGACCTCTACGACATCGCCAACCTGCCCGATGTCGGTTGGCACGCCGTCGACCATGGCGGTGTGGCGTTCCGCGATGAACGTGTGCGCGTCCTCGCCGGACATGCCCACCGCGAATGGTCCATGGTCATTGATGAGTCCGACGAGTTCACGCTGGACCTGACCGACCAGGACCATGCCAACCACATCCATCACTTCCGGAGTCGTCACACGCAGGCCAGCCTTGAATTCGGACTGCACACCGAGTTTTTCAAGCATTGCATTGATCTGGGGGCCACCACCGTGCACGACGACAGGGCGCAGCCCAGCGAGGCGCATGAAGACGATGTCCTCCGCGAAACTGGACTTCAAAGCATCGTCGGTCATCGCATGACCGCCATACTTCACGACCACGGTCGCGCCATGGAAGCGTTCAAGCCACGGCAGCGCCTCAGCGAGCACAGCCGCCTTGGCCGAAGCCTGGTTCAGATCAGTCATTGCAGCCCCATGTTTCATTAGGCGGATCAGGTGGAGTACGCGGAGTTCTCATGGACGTAGTCAGCCGTGAGGTCATTGGTCCAGACAGTGGCGTCAGCAGAGCCTGCACGAAGCACCACGGTGATCTCGATCTCACGCGCAGCCAGACTCACATTCGAGCGATCCTCACCAAGCCCTCCGCCCCGGCAGATCCACACGCCATTCATGGCGACATCGACCTGATCAGGCTCAAAAACTGCGGATGTTGTCCCGGCGGCTGCCAAGACCCGGCCCCAATTGGGATCCTCCCCATGGAGTGCACACTTCAGCAGATTGCTGCGCGCGATGGCCCTGCCAACCTCAAGTGCGTCATCAACAGTCGCTGCCCGCTCAACGACAATCTTGATGTCCTTGGAGGCGCCTTCGGCATCGTGAATGAGTTGCAGCGCCAGATCTGCGCACACCGAAGTCAATACCGATGTGAACTCCTGCTCCGATGGTCGGACTTCACTTGCGCCGCTGGCGAGGAGCAGCACGGTGTCGTTCGTCGACATGCACCCATCTGAATCAATGCGGTCAAAGCTCACCGCTGTTGCCTGCCGCAATGCCGCATCGGCAAGATCCGCGTCAACGATCGCGTCAGTGGTGATCACGACCAGCATGGTCGCCAGACCTGGAGCCAACATGCCTGCGCCCTTGGCCATTCCACCTACGACATAGTCCTCGCCAGCCATCACGCTCTTCTTCGGCACTCTGTCCGTCGTCATGATGGCAAGTGCTGCATTGTCACCGCCGGTGGCGGACAACTCGGCCACGGACGCATCAATCCCTGCGCAGATCTTGTCCATCGGCAGCCGTTCGCCGATCAGGCCAGTGGAACAGACTGCAATCTCGCCAGCGCCGAATTCTGAACCGCGGGAAGCAAGCACTGTCGCGACGTATTCCGCCGTGTGATGGGTATCGGCGAAACCTTCAGGGCCAGTGCAAGCATTCGCGCCGCCGGAGTTGAGGACAACCGCCTTCAGTTCACGTTCCGCGAGCACTTGCAGGGACCAAAGCACCGGTGCGGCTTTGAATCGATTGCTCGTGAAGACTCCGGCTGCGGTGAACTCCGGGCCTTCGTTCAACACCAGTGCAACATCATGATTTCCGGAGGCCTTCAGACCTGCCTTGACCCCAGCTGCGCTGAAGCCCTTTGCTGCGGTCACGCTCATGGTGCAACTCCATTGCCCGTAAGGCCAAGCGTCTCGGGAAAGCCCAGCATGAGATTTGCGTTCTGCAGCGCTTGTCCGGCTGCGCCCTTGCCAAGGTTGTCCAAGGCGCAGATCGCGATGACGCGACCGGCACGCTCATCGAGCACGACCTGCACTTGGGCCGCATTTGTGCCGTAGACAGAGGAGGTCTGCGGAAGGTAACCCTCGGGCAGCAACTGGACAAAGGGCTCGTCTATGAATGCAATGGCGAGAACCTCGCGTAGCTGACCTGCGGTCGTTCCCGGCGTTGGCAAGGCGGTGCACGTCGACAGCATGCCTCGCGACATCGGAGCCAGCAGCGGTGTGAATGAGACCGTGATCTGCTTGCCCGCTGCCCGCGATAGCGACTGCTCGATCTCCGGTGTGTGGCGATGCACACCGCCAACCCCATACGCCGACATTGAGCCCATCACCTGCGAGCCCAGCTGCGCATCAGTTGGCTTGCGCCCTGCTCCAGACGTGCCAGATGCCGCCACGATTGAGATGCCTTCGGTCAAGATCAAGCCGGCGCTCAGCAAGGGTGCAAGAGCCAGAGCAACTGACGTCGGATAGCAGCCCGGGTTGGCCACCTTGGTTGAGGCCGCGATCTTCTCGCGATTGCCATCGAGTTCAGGAAGTCCATACGTCCAGGTGCCCGCGTGTGGAAGTTTGTAGAACTGCTCCCATGCCTGAGCATCGGCCAAGCGGAAATCCGCGCCGAGATCCACGACCGCAATGGATGCGGGCAATTGCTCGGCCAGGGAAGCGGACTCACCGTGCGGGAGTGCCAAGAACACCAGATCTGCATCGCCGAGGCTGTCCGCGCTTGTGGCATCGAATCGGCGATCGGCCAATTGCGAAAGATTTGGGTGCAGGGCAAGAACTGGCTCCCCCGCATTCGAGCCCGCTGCAATCGCAGCGATTTCTACCTCTGGGTGGGACAGCAGCAACCGCAGCAATTCGCCGCCGGCATACCCCGAGCCCCCCGCAACACTGATCCTGACCATGGACAGAGTATACGCATACGCGCATATTCTCGTTCAGCGCAGGGTTGCTCCGTGCCGTTCTGCGGCCAGATCAATGGCAGCTTGCCGCGCTTGAGCAATCTCTGCGGCCTCCAAGGTTCGATCCTCAGCCCGGAAGCGCAGCGCAAATGCGAGCGATCGCGAGCCTTCAGGCACCTGCTGGCCGCGATAGACATCGAAGAGCCGGACTGACTCCAGCAGTTGGCCAGCACCGTCGTGGATGGCTTGCTCGATCTGCGCAGCCGAGACTTCTTCACGCACCACTAGCGCAAGATCCTCCTTGGCTACCGGCTGAGCCGACACTCCTGGCGCTGGTCGAGCATCGGGAGCCGCTGCGACCAGCAAGTCGAAGTCGATTTCAAGCGCACAAGTGCGAGGCGGCAGACCCAGGTCCTCGAGTACGCGTGGGTGCAATTCTCCGGCGACGCCGATGACAGCATCGCCACTCTTCAACTGCGCGCATCGGCCCGGATGAAAGCTGACGTCGGATCCACGCTCAACTGTCAGGGTCAAGCCGAGCGCATCAACTACTGCATGGGCATTCGCGATGGCGTCTGACCATTCGAAGGCCCGTTCTGACGAAGACCAGGATTTAGACCGCTCGTGACCAACAAGAAGCGCCGCAATGGCAGTGACCTGCGCCGGGAGCATCGCGTTCAATGCCTGCCACTGCTCATCGTCTGGTCGTTGCATCACATTTGGGCGGGAAGCCTGAACGCCAACACGCCCACGCACGACTGCACCCAATTCGAACAGGAATAAATCGTCGAAGCCTCGGCTCAGATTTCGCTTCGCCGCAGCTGCCAGCCCTGGCAGCAACGATGCCCGCAAGAACGGCTGCTCTTCGGACATGGGATTGGCCAAGCGCACCTGAGAAGCCCGGACGTCGTCGGCAGCAAATCTGAATGCCGACAGCTCTGCCTCGCCGACGAATGGGTAGTTGAGGACTTCGAGTCCGCCACGTGCAGCCAACGCAAGACCAACGCGGCGGCGCAGGCGCTGTGCCTTGGACAGTCCATGCCCAACGGCGGCCTTGGGCAAAGTCGAAGGCACTGCGTCAAAGCCAATGAGCCGAATGACCTCTTCAACGAGATTGGCAGGATCGGTGATGTCTGCTCGCCAACTCGGCACCCGCACGAACAGGGTTTCGCCGGATGCGGTGACCTCACACCCCACAGCGCTCAGCAGGGAAACGACCGTGCCAATTGATATCGGCATGCCAGCGACCTGCGCAGGCTCATTGCTGTGCATCTCCACCACTGTGGGTTCATATGGCGCTTCCACTGCCGTCATGCCGAAGTAGGTGCCACCGCCGAACTCGATCAAAAGCGCAGCGGCCCGAGCCGAGGCATACGGCGCGAGCACACGATCCACGCCTCGCTCAAATCGGCGTGAAGCCTCCGATGAAAGCTTGTGACGTCGAGCCATCCGCGCGATTTCGCCAGCTGAAAAGTGAGCGGCCTCAAGTGCGATCGTCGTGGTGGTCTCGTCAATCTCCGTTGCAAAGCCACCCATGGTGCCGGCGAGTCCAATGACACCTCGATCGTCGAGGATCACGAGATCATCGGCAGCCAGAATGCGTTCAACATGATCGAGGGTCTCAAGAGCCGTGCCCGCAGGCACATGGCCTGCCCGCACAGTTCCCTGCAACTTGTTGGCATCGAAGGCATGCAAGGGCTGTCCTAGTTCGAGCATCACGTAGTTGGTGACATCGACGGCAAGCGAGACCGGGCGCATGCCACAGTCGATCAGTCGTCGCTGCATCCAAACAGGCGCACTGGCCTTCGGATTGAAGCCGTCAATCGTGCGCAGGGTGAACAGGCCGCATGCAGCCTCATCGTCTGAGCCACAGTCGACAGGACGCCCGCTGGCCACAGGAGCCGGCAGTTCGGCCAATGCCAGCCCAGGATCGGCGAACTCAAGGTCATAGGCGATAGCCAGTTCACGGGCGAGGCCTCGAATGGAGAGGGCGTATCCGCGATCTGGTGTGACAGCGATGTCCAGGATCTCTTCGCCCACGCCCACAATCGGCTTGGCATCCGCGCCTACTTCAGTGCTGGCTTCCAGGATGATGATGCCGTCGTGGTCGTCGCCTAGGCCCAGTTCACGGGCTGAACAGATCATTCCGTCGGACACTTTGCCGTAGGTCTCGCGTTGGGCGATGGCGAATCCCCCCGGCAAGACGGTGCCCGGCAATGCCACGACGACGTGATCGCCTACGTCGAAATTGCGTGCGCCACAGATGATCCCGCGGACTGCACCATTGGCAGTTCCGACGTCGACCAGGCACCAATGGATTGGCTTCTTGAATTCTGTGAGCTCGTCAATGCTGACCACTTGACCCACAACTACTGGCCCGTCGACGCCAAGTCCCACAACGTCGACTGTCTCAACCTCGAGCCCGGCATTGATGAGGCGCTCAGCGATCGCTCGACCACTTTGGTCGGCAGGGATATCAACGAACTCGCGCAACCACGAGACTGGAGCCCGCATCAGGATTCCAATCCAAAGGCGCGGGTGAACCTCGCATCGCCCTCGACCATGTCGCGCATGTCTGTCACACCATTGCGGAACATGAGGGTCCGCTCGATGCCCATGCCGAATGCGAATCCGCGGTGGACCTGCGGATCAATGCCGACCGCTTGAAGCACGCGCGGATTCACCATTCCGCAGCCGCCCCATTCGATCCAGCCTTCACTACCACAGGTGCGGCACGGGCGTTCAGGGTTACCCACTGAGGCCCCTCGGCAAACAAAGCACTGCAGATCGACTTCGGCGCTTGGCTCTGTGAAGGGGAAGTACGACGGTCGCAGTCGGGTGCGAATGCCAGCGCCGAACATCTCCTGCGCAAAGTGATCAAGAGTGCCCTTGAGGTCAGCCATCGTGATGCCAATGTCAACAGCCAGACCTTCAACCTGGTGGAAGACCGGTGTGTGTGTTGCGTCAAGCTCATCGGTGCGAAACACACGCCCTGGTGCAACGACATAGATCGGCACTTCACGCTCAAGCATTGCGCGAATCTGGATGGGTGATGTCTGGGTGCGCAGCACGACGCCACTGTCGGCGGACTCCACATAGAAGGTGTCCTGCATCGTGCGGGCCGGGTGATCGGGCGGAACATTGAGCGCGTCGAAGTTGACCCACTCGGCTTCGACCTCAGGACCTTCTGCGATGTCGTATCCCATTGCGATGAAGACATCGCAAATGCGCTCCATCAGAGTGGTCAGCGGGTGGCGTCCGCCAATAGGGCTGTCGTAGGTCGGCAGGGTGACATCAACTGTTTCGCTGTGCAGCACCTGCTCGTCTCGTTGGGCCAACAACACAGCTTCACGAGCTTCCAAAGCAGTCTTGATCTCCTGTCGAGCCAAACCCATGCGCTTGCCTGCATCGGCCTTGGCGGCAGGGGGCAGGGCGCCGATCTCACGATTGGCCAAGGAAAGCGGCGAACGATCGCCGGCATGAGCAAGTCGAACGTCTTTGAGTTCAGCGAGATCTGCACACGCGGCAATTGCTGCCAACGCTTCTGCCACGACAGCCTCCACAGATTCCGCATTGAGAGCAGAGACCTGCTTGGGGTCAAATGACGTGTTCGGACCAGACATGAGGCGCCGAGTATGTCACTCACCGAGGATGGCGCGGGCGACCTGCTCGGCCGTGGCGTCGAGGTCTCCCTCACCGCGCAGAACCAGATCAGGGTGCTCAGGAATTTCGTAGGCCTGACCCGCGCCCGTCATATTGGGCAGGTTTCCGGCCGCAGCCTTGGCGTACAAACCCTTGGGGTCGCGCTCGGCACAGACCTCGACAGGAGTGTCGACATAGACCTCGATGAAGTCACCGTCATCAAAGATGTCGCGCGCGGCTCGTCGATCGGACCGATAGGGCGACACCAGTGCGACGAGGACAACCACACCTGCGTCCATCATCAGCTTGGCCACTTCACCGACTCGACGCACATTCTCGGCGCGGTCTTCTGGAGTGAATCCAAGATCCTTGTTCAGGCCCGTGCGTACGTTGTCACCGTCGAGAACATAGGTATGCACCCCGAGAGCATGCAGTTTGCGCACAGCAGCATCAGCGATCGTTGACTTGCCGGAGCCCGGCAGGCCCGTCAGCCAAAGCACCTTGCCCGGATGACCATTGAGCAGCTGACGCGCACCACGGTCAACGTCGTAGGTATGTGGCACGACGTTGAAGGCTCGACGCATAGCGTGCCGCGTCAAGCCGGCAGCAACCGTGTCGGCCGTCACGCGATCAACGAGCAAGAATCCGCCGGTGTCGCGCGAGAGTGTGTATGGATCCATCGGGATTGGTCGATCAGTCGCGATTTCCACGCGACCAATCGCATTCATCTCAAGAATACGCACGGCATCCTCGTGGCCAGTGACCACATTGATCCGGTTGCGGACATTGGTGACAGTGGCCGGGACCGATCGCGAACCGGAGACCAGCAGATACGAGCGGCCATGCGCGAGGGGCTCTTCACTCAACCACACCAGGTCAGCAGCAAATCGATCAGCAGGCTGCAATTGGTCATCACCTGAGATGACGTCTCCGCGCGTGACATCGACTTCATGGTCGAGGGTCAGCGTGACGGCCTGACCAGCAACAGCAAGTTCAAGATCGCCGTCATAAGTGACGATGCGATCAACCTTGGCCGTGCGACCTGAGTCGGCAACAACAATCTCGTCTCCTGGCTTGACAGAGCCAGAGACCACAGTCCCGGCGTATCCGCGGAAGTTGCCCTCGGCGCGCACGACGTACTGCACGGGGAATCGAAATGGGCCTTCTACGGGATCAACACCGGGCTGCCATTGCGCCAGGGTCTCAAGGAGCGTGGGGCCGTGATACCAAGGCATTGACTCGCCACGCGTGGTGACGTTGTCTCCAGAGAAGGCGCTCATCGGAATAGCCAGCACTTCTTCGACATCGAGCCGCGCAGCAGTGACGCGAACTGTGCCGACGATCTCCTCGAAGGTGGCGTGGTCGTAGTCAACAAGGTCCATCTTGTTGACAGCGATGATCACGGTCTTGACACCCATCAATGCGCATACGGTGAGGTGCCGGTGGGTTTGTGGGCGAACTCCACGAGCCGCATCCACGAGCAGCACTGCGACATCGCCGTTGGATGCTGCCACTGCCATGTTGCGGGTGTATTGCTCGTGGCCCGGCGCATCAGCGATCAGAACGCGGCGCCCATTGGGCAGGTTCATGTGGCGGTACGCCACGTCGATGGTGATGCCTTGCTCACGTTCTGCTTCCAAGCCATCAGTGAGCAGCGAATAGTCGATTTCACCCAGCGGAACAGTCGAGCCGCCGCGACGGGTTCGACGGGCGTAATCGAGTTGGTCACTTGGCACGCTGTCGGTCTCGGCAAGCAGTCGACCGATGAGGGTGGACTTGCCGTCGTCGACAGAGCCGCAAGTGACCAGATGCAGCACAGGTGTGGTCGTCGACATTAGAAGTAGCCCTCCGCCTTCTTGGCTTCCATGGAGCCACCGCCTTCACCGTCGATCAGTCGGCCAGAACGCTCGGAGAGCTTCGAGGTTTCCATCTCGGTGATCAGATCGTCAATGTTGTCTGCTGTCGACTCAACCGCACCTGTGAGCGGGTAGCAGCCAAGGGTGCGGAAACGCACTGAGCGCATCGCGGGCTGTTCTCCGTCGCGAAGAGGGAAACGCTCGTCGTCAACCATGATGAGTGCTCCATCGCGCTCCACCACGGCTCGCAGCCTTGAGAAATAGAGCCCTGGGATCGGAATGTTTTCGCGACGGATGTAGCGCCAGACATCGAGCTCGGTCCAATTCGAAAGCGGGAACACGCGCATCGACTGGCCTTCGGACAAGGTGGTGTTGGCAGTGCGCCAAAACTCGGGGCGCTGCTTGCGAGGTTCCCAGCGATGTCCCGGCTCGCGCAGGGAGAAAATGCGCTCCTTGGCTCGGCTGCGCTCTTCATCGCGACGGGCCCCGCCAATTGCTGCGTCGAATCCGTACTTGTCGATGCCCTCGCGAAGGGCGACCGTCTTCATGATGCGGGTGTACTCATGCGTGCCATGAGTGAAGGGATTCACCCCTTCGGCAATACCTGCATCATTTTTCGCAATCCGCATGTCGAGGCCGAGTTCACGAACGCGCTGATCGCGGAATTCGATCATCTCCTTGAACTTCCACGTGGTGTCAACATGCATCACTGGAAATGGGATCGGTGCCGGTGCAAAGGCCTTCAAAGCAAGATGCAGGAGCACCGAGGAGTCCTTGCCGATGCTGTAAAGCAGCACCGGATTGCGAAATGCGGCTGCAGTCTCGCGATAGATATGAATAGCTTCAGCCTCAAGCGCATCAAGGACTGCCTCATATGGAACATCGGTCATGCCTCAGACATCAATTCCTGGCCGTATTCGTCCATACCTGACTCTGCCAGCAACATGGTGCCATCGCCGAAACGAGGGTCCTTGCCGCGAGCTGCTATCGCCGCTGCACGTGCTGCAGCCTTTGCTTCTGCTTCAGCCTGAGAAGCAGCAATAAACGCAGGATCCAACTGCGGACTGTCAGCGTGCACCTTCGGATGGCGCTCAGTGATCCAATCATCAAGTCCCTCGTTGGACTCCACCGAGGTGATCAGGCAGTACCGCGGCTGCGCTCCCGGGTGCCAGACAGAGTGATAGAGCCGCTGTGTGTCAATGACAGCCTGAGTTCCAGCGGGGAGCCTGACAAGGGTCTCAGTGGACGGATCATCCTTCACCTCTCGAAGCAACATGACTGAATCAACGTCGTCTGTCAGGTTGAAGAAGGCACGCAGGATCCAGCCAGTACCTTCAGGATTCAAGCGGTTGTTGTCATCTCGATGCAGGTTGTACACCGCATCTGCATAGGTATTCGGCTGGAGTTCGATCACTCGGCAGCGGCCGATATTGGTCTTGAATGTCTGCGCACGCTGGGTCAAGATCGGCGCAAGAGCGACATTTTCAGGAACCCACACCCCATCCTTGTCAGTCTTTGGCGGCACGTGATTCCAGAAGCCATCGCACTCAATGTCGCCATAGGCGCTGGCCAGAGGCGCAAACCTGGTGTCGCCCGAGGATTTCCAGTCCACATAGATCAGTTGCTCCCACTCCTTGGGATCCACTGACTGGTCGTATGAATCAACAATGACAAAGCCAGTCTCTTCAAGGACAGGCAGTTTCAAGTACGTCATAACACACTCCTTCTCATTGACTACCTCAGTTTCCCATGCAACCTTGCTGCATCGGCGTACAGACATACTGCTGCAGCAGCAGCAACGTTGAGAGATTCAGCACGGCCATAGAGCGGAATGCGCACCTGAACATCTGCTATCACTCTGGCCTCCTGGCTTACCCCTGGCGCCTCGGCTCCAAACACCCAGCAAATTGACTGATGACGGGGTACGGAACCTAGCCAATCAAAGACATCGATCGCAGCATCCCCTGTTGCAACTGCGAAAAGCATGCGAGAAGGATCAATAGACGCCGCTAGCGCACTCAGACTGACGTCAGTGGCGATCGGCAGGTGGAAGATCGAGCCAGCGCTGGCCCGGACGCACTTGCCATTGGTCGGGTCGACCGAACCCGCAGTCAGCAGCACTCCCCCAGCCCCCGCAGCATCAGCGGAGCGAATGATCGTTCCGGCATTGCCCGGGTCACTCACACCATCGAGCAGCACTGAAGCTGGGCCCCCACCGGGGAGCGCTGAACTGAGCGAAGCCGCCTCCCAACGGCAAATGCCAACAACTCCCTGAGGGGTCTTCGTCTCCGCCAAGGCTTCCATGACTGATGCGCTGACATGGGTTATTTGCACGCCGATGAGCAGATTCAGGAGCTCTTCGGGGGCACCATCGCTGGCGAAGACCTCAATCAGCAAGCCTGAAGGAACTGCCTCACGAACAGCCTGCGGCCCTTCGACAAGGAAAAGGCCGGCATCGCGCCGGCCCTTCCGAGAGTGCAGTCGCCGAACCGCGACCACCCGATCAGAAGTGCGGGAGGTCAGGATCGGCACATTGCCGAGCAAGGTTATGCAGTGGCTGCTGGGATTGCGGCCCGAGCAACATCCACCAGCGTGGCAAATGCCGCCGGGTCGTTCACAGCGAGCTCAGCGAGCATGCGGCGATCGACCTCGATGTTGGCTTCCTTGAGACCTTGAATGAACCGGTTGTACGTGAGGCCATTGGCGCGTGCGCCAGCATTGATGCGCTGAATCCACAGCCGACGGAAGTCACCCTTGCGAGTGCGACGGTCGGAGTAGGCGTAGACCATGGAGTGCGTGACCTGCTCCTTGGCCTTGCGGTACAAACGCGAACGCTGTCCGCGGTAGCCGCTTGCGCGCTCCAACATGTCACGGCGCTTCTTGTGCGCATTGACTGCTCTCTTTACACGTGCCATTGCAATTCTCCTGAACTTCTCTGCCGCATGATCGCGGCGAAACTTTTGGGATTGATCGGCTAGCGGCCGAGCAACTTCTTTACCTTCTTGGCATCACCTGGGGCCAGGATCTTGTCACCCTCGAGGCGACGCATGCGCTTGGAGGACTTGCTCTCCAACAAATGGCGGCGGTTGGCCTGCTCATGCGTGATTTTGCCAGTCCCGGTGACCTTGAAGCGCTTCTTGGCGCCACTGTGGGTCTTTTGCTTCGGCATGTCGATCCTTTGCTTGTTGTTCGGTGGTTCGGGCTTGGGTAGCGACCAGGTCGCTAATGCTTACGAGGCGTCCGCATGCAATTCTTGGACGGTCTCCTCAGGAGAGCCAGCCGCACTCTCAGGCTTTGGCACATCTGCCTTGCGGCGATGCGGAGCCAACACCATGATCATGTTGCGGCCGTCCTGCTTTGGAGTTGCCTCCACGAATCCAAGTTCCTGCACATCTTCAGCAAGGCGGCCCAAGAGTCGCAGTCCAAGTTCTGGGCGGCTTTGCTCACGACCGCGGAACATGATCGTGATCTTGACCTTGTCTCCAGCCTTCAGAAATCGCTCCACGTGACCCTTTTTGGTGTCGTAGTCATGCGAATCGATCTTTGGGCGAAGCTTCATTTCCTTGATGATGGTGTGCGTCTGGTTGCGACGCGATTCGCGCTCTTTCATGGCAGCTTCGTACTTGAACTTGCCGAAATCCATGAGCTTGCAGACTGGCGGCTTGGCCATGGGAGCAACCTCGACGAGATCGAGATCAGCCTCAACGGCTAGTCGAAGCGCATCCTCTATGCGCACGATGCCAACCTGTTCACCGTTTGGTCCAACGAGACGGACCTCGGGAACGCGAATGCGGTCGTTGATTCGTGGTTCGACGCTGATGGCGCCTCCTTATTCGTGCGGTCAGTTGCCGCACGCAATGTGTAACCACTGTGTGCAGCGCGATCTGCGCCTAGGGATGACCCTGAACGCAGCGCAAGAAGACGACATCACGAACCGGCACGGCGAGCGTGCCTGAGCGCGTGACCCGGGCCATCTGGTGCGACGGACGGGTGGGAGCCGGAGCCCCTCTTGCGCGATCCAGCCAAAGGCCAGATCAATCGAGGGGAAGGGTAGCAGCCAGGAGGGAGTGTGAAGAAATCCCCGTCGCTCAACCCTTAGCCAAGAAGTCCAGCCGCTGCCCTGATACGACGTGCCGGTTGGGTCCCAGGACGTCGATCACGATTGCCGTGGCTCCATCACCGATCGCTGCCCGCGCTGCATCTGGACCCCAGATTGGCACTGGACGAGCGCTTGGATCCCATAGCGCCATCGAGTCCAGACCGGTAAAGGCCAAGAGTCCCCGTTCGCCCGAAGGGCTGATCATGGACACCACCGACATGTGACTGTTCTTGTCGGCTCCAGATTCGTTGACTTCGCCAGCTGTGGCCACAACGGCCACCAGAAGTCGAGCTCCCATGAGCAATTCCAGCGGGAGATCGCGAGCAATATCTGCCGTCAGAGGCACTGCTCCCTGTTCCAGGGCCCCGCGAAGCAGGGCATCTGCGTGCCCATCGTCTGACTCAAAGGCAGGCGATGCCAGGGATCGACCCCGCCCGAGGTCCGGATCGCCCATCTCAGAGGCGGCAAGCGTGGATATCGGTCACCAGGATCCCGCGCGCACCAAGTTCGTAGAGATCATCCATGACTCGGTGAATGTCGTTGGAAGGAACCATGGCTCGCACAGCGGACCAATCCGAATCCTGCAGCGGCGACACCGTCGGTGATTCGATACCAGGGGTGATGGCACACGCTAGGGCCAATTCGGTCTGCCGGATGTCGTAGTCAACGAGCACAAAGGTTCGAGCAACCATCACGCTTTGGAGCCTGCGGATCACTGTTTCAACCGCCGCGTTTGCCGGTGCGTCAATACGTCGCACGACCAATGCCTCGGAAACCAGAAGAGGCTCGCCGATGACCTCGAGCCCGGCACGACGCATTGTGGTGCCGGTGGCAACCACATCAGCAACAGCATCTGCAACGCCAAGCGCAACTGCGTTTTCGACAGCTCCATCCAGGCGGATCACTGTGGCTTCAATCTGGGTTTGTGAAAGCCAGGCCCGCAGGAGTCCGTCGTAGGAAGTCGCGATGCGCTTTCCGGCCAAATCCGCGACGGAGTCGTACTTGCCAATCGGCGCAGCCAGGCGGAAAGTGGAAGGCGCAAAGCCGAGAGACAGCAACTCGGTTGCATGAGCACCAGAATCCAGCAGCATGTCTCGTCCGGTGATGCCGATGTCCAAAGTGCCCTCGCCCACATACAAGGCAATGTCCTTGGGGCGCAAGAAATAGAACTCAACATCATTGACCGGATCGTTCACGACGAGATCGCGAATTCCTGCACTGCGGAGATAGCCCGCTTCCTGAAGCATTGCGCGCGCAGGTTCAGCTAATTGCCCCTTATTGGGCAGAGCGACTTTCAACATGAGGGTTACAACCGCCGATACACGTCGTCGAGGGAGATATTGCTGGCAATCATCATCACTTGAAGGTGGTAGAGCAACTGTGCGATCTCTTCAGCAGTGCGTTCAGGGCCTTCGTGCTCAGCAGCAAGCCATACCTCTGCCGCTTCTTCCACCACCTTCTTGCCGATGGCATGAACCCCCTGCTCCACCAGCCTGACCGTGCCAGAGGTGGCATCGCGGGAGGCCGTTTTGTGTACAAGTTCGATGTACAACTCGTCGAAGGTCTTCACGCAACCAGCCTACTGAGGAACAGACTGCCCTGCGATGCCGGCGACAATGCGCCAGGTCGACAACGCGGCCTGCGTTGCTTCAAAGCCCTTGTCCTCTGTCGATCCGTCTAGGCCGGCCCGAGCCAAGGCTTGAGCTTCGGTGTCACATGTGAGCAAGCCGAAGCCCACAGGCACCAGGTAGTCGAGCGCGACTTGGGAAAGACCATCAGTCGCGGCAGCGCATACATACTCGAAGTGCGGGGTATCTCCGCGGATGACCACCCCGAGCGCGACAACAACGTCGAAGTCGTCCGATGCTGCACAGGCTTTGGCCACAATCGGCAATTCGAAGGAACCCGCAACACGAATGACGATTGGTGTTGCTCCGGCGCTTTCGCAAGCCCGATGGGCACCGGCCACAAGACCGTCCATCACGGCGACATGCCAAGAGGCTGCCACGATCGCCACGCGAGCATCCTTGGCGGTGACGGTGACTTCGGGTGCCCCTTGGCCACTCATGCTGAACCTTCCGATGTGTTATCGCCCAAGGTGTGACCCATGCGAGTGGCCTTCGTGCGGAGGTAATCCTCGTTGTGCACGTTCGAAGCTATCTCCAGCGGCAGCCGATCAACGATTGTCAAACCATAGCCTTCAAGCCCGGCGCGCTTGGCTGGATTGTTGGTGAGCAGGCGCATGCTTCGCACGCCAAGCTCATAGAGGATCTGCGCACCAGTGCCATAGTCGCGGGAGTCGGCGGGCAGACCGAGATCAAGATTGGCATCCACGGTGTCTCGGCCGTCATCCTGCAATCGATAGGCCATGAGTTTGTGCATCAGACCGATGCCGCGGCCTTCATGCCCGCGCATGTACAGCACGACTCCACGGCCTTCAGTTGCAACTCGACTCAGAGCCGCCTGCAACTGTGGACCGCAATCGCATCGCAGTGAACCGAATACATCGCCAGTGAGACATTCAGAATGCACACGCACAAGTACCTGCTCGCCATCGCCGATCTCACCAATGACCAGCGCAAGATGATCCGTGCCGTCCAGCTCGCTGCGATAGCCAACTGCGCGAAACTCTCCGAACTCTGTTGGAAGTTTTGTCTCGGCGACACGTACGACCTGAACCTCGTTCCGGCGTCGGAATCGGATGAGATCGGCAATCGAGATCATCCGCAAGCCATGCGCGTCGGCGAAGTCGCGACATTCAAGGGCCCGCATCATCGAACCATCGTCATTGACGAGCTCGCACAATGCTCCAGCTGGAGCAAAGCCCGCCATGCGCGCGAGATCCACTGAAGCCTCAGTGTGACCAGGGCGACGCAGGACACCACCCTCTACAGCGCGCAGCGGCATGACGTGACCTGGACGAGTCAGATCGAATGGATCGGTGGCACTGTCGCCAAGAACGCGAATCGTGTGTGCCCGATCTTTGGCTGAAATGCCTGTGGTCTCGACATCTCGTGCGTCCACCGATACCGCATAGGCCGTGCCTTTTCGGTCTTCGTTGACCGCGGTCATCGGGGGCAGCCCGAGCCGGTCAAGATCAGCTCCAGTCATGCCGACGCAGATGTATCCCGAGGTATGCCGAATCATGAATCCGGTCAGTTCGGGCGTAGCGGCGTTCGCCGGGAAAATGAGGTCGCCCTCATTTTCGCGATCTTCGTCATCAACGACCACGACTGCTTGACCCTCGCGCAGAGCCGCAAGCGCGTCCTCGATCGAATCAAGCTGAACCCCGTCGATTGCTGCCGTCCGTGGGGTGGCCGTTGCAGAAGGCGGAAGCTTCTCCGGAGGATGCTGGCTCTTGAACAGCTCGTCAGCCGGGATCATCGTCGCGCCTCGAGCAACCGTTCAACGTATTTCGCGATGATGTCGATCTCGAGGTTGACCAGATCACCAATCTGACGTTCGCCAAGGGTTGTCTCGCGCAAGGTCGTGGGAATCAGCGACACCGCGAACGACTCATGATCGACATTCACCACCGTCAGCGAGACCCCATCGACAGTGATCGAGCCCTTCTCCGCTACATACCGCGCAAGTTGCTCAGGCAGGGCAATACGGACGACCGTCCAGTGCTCGGCCGGTGAGATTACAAGAATCTGTCCGGTCGCATCGACGTGTCCCTGAACGAGGTGTCCGCCCAAGCGTCCGTCAGCCGGCATTGCCCGCTCAAGGTTCACGGCCGAGCCAATGCGCGCAGCACCGAGAGAGGTTCGCGTCAAAGTCTCGGCCATCACATCGGCAGTGAAGCAATCAGATTCGAGCTCGGCCACTGTGAGGCAGACGCCGTTGACCGAAATCGAGTCACCGAGTTTGGCATCCTGAAGCGCAACATCTGAGCGAATCATCAGGCGCGCAGAATCGCCCTGAAGGAGGACAGAAACGACCTCACCACGCTCTTCAACAATCCCGGTGAACACTCACTTGTCCTATCGCTGGCTCACGGCGCCGCGGGAAATCCGCCCGCGCACCATCACATCATTCCCGATCATCCGAACCTCGAGTACATCGACTGGAAAAGCTTTCGCCATGGGATGGGTCGAGGCGACTCCGGCTCCCATGAGGGTGGGAGCCACAAACCACACCACCTCATCGACACACTCAGCATCCAGAAAGGCCGTTGCCAGGGTCGGGCCCCCCTCAAGCAGCAGTTGCTGCACTCCTTTTTCGAGCAATAGCGCCAGCGCAGTCTGCGGATGACGATCACGTATCAGCAAAGTCTGAGCCGCATCATCAAAGATGCGCAGATCGCTGGGGAGCTCTCGCTCCCCCATCACTACCCGCAGCGGCTGAGCATCGACGTGGATCTCACGAACAGTGAGTTGGGGATCATCTGCGAGAGCAGTGGCAGTGCCAACGAGCACAGCATCGCTTTGTGATCTGAGTTCGTGGGTGAAGACGCGGGCTTGCGGACCCGAGATAGCCGTCGGCCCACGCTGGGCATCAGCAACTCGACCATCGAGGGTGTGAGCCAGCTTCAGGACCACATATGGACGTCCGGTTCGCTGCACATGCGTCCATGCCACATTGATCCGCTCGGCCTCGACCAGACCAATGCCCTCGACAACATCAATGCCTGCCGCTCGCAGCACCTCAGCACCACCAGCAGCCACGGGGTTTGGATCGTGCTGGGCGAAGATCACCTGAACAACACCAGCTTCAATCAGCGCCTGAGTGCAAGGACCAGTGCGACCCGTGTGGTTGCAGGGTTCGAGAGTCACAACAGCAGTAGCGCCTCGTGCCAGATCACCGGCGACTGCAAGGGCTTCGACCTCAGCGTGCGCGTTCCCAGGACCGTGGAAAAACCCAGCACCGACCTCATTGCCGAACTCGTCAAGGATGATGCAGCCCACTCGATGATTCGAGGTACGCGGCCCCCGGTACGCCAGCGAAATGGCCCGGCGCATTGCCTGGGCCGCGACCTCTTCGTTCAGTGGCTGCATGCCGCCTGCGCGATCTCGCGCAGCTGATCAACGACGAATCCGGGATCCTCTGCACGGTAGACGGCTGAGCCAGCGACGAAGACATTCGCCCCCGCTTCAGCGCAGCGGCCAATAGTTTCGGCATCGACTCCCCCATCGACCTGCACCCAGATGTCAGTGCCGGAGCGTTGGGCCAACTCGCGCGCACGCGTGATCTTGGGAAGCATCGTGTCCATGAAGGACTGACCACCAAAGCCTGGTTCGACCGTCATCACCAAGATCATGTCCAACTCGGGAAGCAAATCCTCGAGCACGGCGATGTCGGTGCCCGGCTTCACGGCAGCGCTCGCGCGCGCGCCAGCAGCACGAATATCTCGACAGATCTGAACAGGGTTGCTTGCCGCCTCAACATGGAAGGTCACGCTCCCGGCGCCTGCTTCTGCATATTGGGGTGCCCATCGATCAGGATCAGCGATCATCAAATGGCAGTCGGCCGGCAGTGAAGTGCTGCGGATCAGGGACTCGACTACTGGCAGCCCGAAAGTCAGATTCGGAACGAAATGGTTGTCCATCACATCGAGATGTATCCAGTCGGCAGTGGCTTCAACCCTGGCAACCTCCTGTGCCAATCGCGATAGATCCGCGTTCAACACACTCGGTGAAATCAGCAAGCCCACAAGCGCACACTAGTAGTCATGAGCAGGCTCTATAAGGGGCGCTGCAACAGGGCAAGGAACATTGCATCCGTGCCATGACGATGAGGCCACAACTGCACGAAGGATCCCCGAGCAGCGTCTGGCACTTCCGGCAGATAGCTCGGGGCATCCAAGAGTATGAGTTCTGGATGCTGCTTGCGGATGTCGCTGATGACCAACTCAGTCTCGGCAAAATGCGGAGAGCAGGTGACATAGGCGACGACCCCTCCTGGAGCCACGGCGGCGATAGCAGCAGTCAAGAGCGCTCGTTGAAGTGGTGCGAGTTCTGCCACGTCGCTCAATTTGCGACGCCAACGCGATTCTGGCCTGCGGCGCAAAGCCCCCAGCCCACTACACGGCACATCCACCAGCACTCGGTCGAAAAGCCCTTCCCATGGTCGCGATACGGCATCAGCGACCAGAACCTCCGCTGTGCTGTCTTCGCCCAAAGATTGGCGCACAAGGTGCGCTCGATGTGCATGCGGCTCAACAGCAATAAGCTGCACGCCTTGTGCGTAGGCGACGCAATCAAGCAGCGCTGCCTTGCCGCCTGGCCCCGCGCACATGTCGAGCCATCGGCCCTCGTTGCTCAAGACAGACACTCGAGTCAACGCAAGAGTGACGAGTTGGCTGCCCTCGTCCTGCACTCCCACTTCGCCGCTGCGGATCTGCGGGATTGACTCCGGGGTGCCATCGACAAGAGTGCCGGCAACAGGTGACCAACGTCCGGGCTCGACTCCAGGGATCTCCAACAATTCTTGGACGGGAATTCGTCGGGCAACTAGAGATGGCCGTGCCGGAGTGTTGTCGGCCTGAAGAAGTTCGCTCAATTCGGACTTGCGATCAGCCAGTACTTGGGAAAACGCGCGGACGATCCAGAGCGGATGGGACCACCTGATCGCCAGATCCTTCTCAGAAGTGCCGTCGACGCCGAGCTCAATTGCCCACTCATCTGCTGTTCGAGCCGAAACCTTGCGCAGCACCGCATTGACGAATCCAGCGCGGGAGGCAGCGCCACCCACGGCTCCAGCAGCTCTTGCCAGATTGCAAGTCGAGTCAACAGCCGCGTGCGTGGGCACCCGCATCATGAGCAGCTGATGAGCGCCCAGGCGAAGGAGATCCTTCATGCCGGCATCGACTTGCTCCCAAGGACGCGTGACGCAACTTGCCAGAATCGCGTCGTACCAGCCTTGCCAGCGCAATGTGCCGTAGCCCAACTCGGTGGCGAAGCCAGCATCGCGACCATCGAGTCGACGCTCGCGCAGAATACCGGGGAGGGCCAAGTTCGCGTACGCATCATCGACTCGGACGGTTCGCAGGAGTTCCAACGCGGATTCGCGCGACGGATCCCCGCTCACTGGAAAGCCAATCCGTTGAGCTGAACTCCACGAGCCCAGTCAAGGGCCAACATCTGCTTGCGCCCAGCGGCTTGCACTTGATCCAAACACGCCGCCCGTGTTGCCGTGCCGACCCACACCGCCACCTTGGAAACCTGAATCTCGCCGGGTGCGAGCATTGGCGGCTCCTCTGGCGGGCGCAGCGCGATAGGCGAGATCTTGAATCGATCGGCGGCCAGCATCGTCCAGGCGCCAGGATCAGGTGTCGTTGCACGAATTCTTCGATCCACGCCAACCCACGGGTCAGTCCAGCGAATCCGAGCATCGTCACTGCTCAACTTCGGCGCCAGGGTGACGCCAGAATCTGGCTGATCAACCGGAGAGAGTTCGCCCGATGCAATGCCATCAAGGGTGGCGATCAACAAGGAGCTGCCGTGCTGAGCCAATCGGGACAAGAGCACGCCAGCCGTGTCAGTGGGCAGCACTCGCTCGGTGAATGAGCCGAATACCGGGCCATCGTCGAGCCCAGGACCAATGAGAAATGTCGTGGCCCCGGTGACTTCATCCCCATGCAAGAGCGACCATTGCACGGGCGCGGCCCCTCGCCAGGCCGGCAGTAATGAGAAGTGCAGATTGATCCAGCCATAAGGAGCTGCGCCAAGCAAACTGGTCGGGACAAGGTTTCCGTAGGCAACCACTGGGATGCAATCGGGAGCCCACTTCGCCAGCGTTGCTTGGAATTCTGGTTCTTTGAGGGAGCCTGGAGACAGGACTGGTATGCGGTGCTCATCGGCCATAAGGCCAACTGGACTTCGCTGCATGGAACGCCCTCGACCAGCCGGTGCATCGGCACGAGTAATAACCCCGACCACCTCGTGATCGGTGGCCAGGAGCGCTTCAAGAGCAACGGCCGAGACTTCGGGGGTACCTGCAAACACAAGACGCAAGAGTTACAACCACTTCGCGTTGATTGGGTGCGGGCTGAGTTGCAGTGGTGGCGCCTGGCCAAACCACTCTGACTCACGAATCTCTTTCATTGCGGCCTTACGCAGGGTTTCGTCGAGACGATCAATGAACAGGATCCCGTCGAGATGGTCGGTCTCGTGCTGCACAGCACGCGCGAGCAATTCACTGCCCTCGATGACCACCGGTTCACCGTGCATATTCATCCCCCGCGCAACAACGCGCATTGCCCGCTTGGTGTCGAAGGAAAGTCCGGGGAGCGAGAGGCAGCCCTCATCTCCTTCCTGGAGTTCATCGGAGAGGTCCAAATCAGGGTTGATCAGATGACCAAGTTCGTCGTCAACCCAATAGGTGAAGACTCGTAGTGATACACCAATTTGCGGTGCTGCCAATCCGGCGCCGGGGGCATCCATCATGGTCTCGGTCAAGTCCTTGACCAGTTTGCGCAATTCACGGTCGAAGGTCACCACCGGTGCTGCCGGAACTCGCAATACAGGGTCGCCGAAGAGGCGGATCTCCTGGATGGACATGGGCGAAGTCTAGGCAGCCGGAAAGCAGTGCTGCTCTAGCCCTCAATAATTACGGGCACGATCATCGGGCGCCGCTTGTGATTGCTGTTCACCCATTTGCCCACTTGGCGGCGAACGCGTTGTTGCAGTTCATGCACATCGGTCACGCCGCCAACCAAGGCTTCCTCGAGCACTGTGCGAACCTGATCAACGGCAATTTCGAAGGACTCATCCTTCAAGCCGAGCCCGCGAGCATGGATCTCTGGACCCGCCACCACTTTGGATTCAATGAGATCGACCGCGGCAAAGATCGTGATGAAGCCCTCTTCGCCAAGAACGCGGCGATCCTTGAGCAAGTTCTCAGTGACATTGCCAACGCTGGATCCATCGACGTATACAAAACCCACGGGCAGATAGCCAGCGATCGCGGCCTTGCCGTCAATCAAATCCACGACAACTCCATCATCGGCCAAGATCACCCGATCGGGGTCGATGCCGACTCCGATAGCCAGTTGCTTGTTCGCACGCAGATGTCGCCACTCGCCATGGATTGGCATCACATTGCGTGGCTTCACAACGTTGTACAGATACTGAAGTTCGCCGGCAGCTGCGTGACCTGAGACATGCACAAGAGCGTTGCCCTTATGCACCACGTGCGCTCCGAGTCGCGAGAGACCGTTCACTACGCGATTGACGGAGTTCTCATTGCCTGGGATGAGCGAGGATGCAAGGACAATGGTGTCCTGCGGACCAACACTGATTGGGTGATCGCGATTGGCTATGCGTGACAGCACTGCCATCGGCTCGCCTTGGGATCCGGTGCAGATCAGCACTGTTTCATCGTCAGGCAGGCCCGCCAGCTCATCGACCGTGACCATCAAGCCACCGGGAACCTTGAGCAGGCCGAGGTCACGCGCCACGCCCATATTGCGGACCATCGACCGACCCACCAGCGCAACCCGACGTCCGTGCAACGCTGCCATGTCGACTATCTGCTGAATGCGATGCACGTGGCTGGCAAAGGAGGCCACGATGATGCGTCCATCAGCGCGCAAAAAGACACTGTCGAGAACTGGCTCAATTTCGCGTTCGCTTGCGACGAACCCGGGAACCTCAGCGTTGGTGCTGTCGACCATAAATAGGTCAACGCCTTGATCGCCAATGCGCGCGAAGCCGTTCAGGTCAGTAATGCGTCCATCAAGCGGCAGTTGGTCCATCTTGAAATCGCCCGTGTGCAAGATGGTGCCACCTGGAGTGCGGATCGCGAGAGCCAGCGCATCGGGAATGGAGTGATTCACGGCGAGAAATTCCAGCCCGAAGTTGCCAATCTGCAGGGTCTGACCTTCGCTGATCAGATTGACCGAACCAGCGATGCGGTGCTCGCGAAGTTTGCCTTCGAGCAGAGCAAGAGTGAATCGCGAACCGTAGATGGGGATGTCCTGCCGCAGCCGTAGGAGATAAGGCAGCGCACCAATGTGATCTTCGTGCCCATGTGTCAGCACCACGGCCTCGACATCTGCCATGCGGTCAGCTATCGGGCTGAAGTCCGGAAGAATCAGATCGACGCCTGGTTGGGAATCCTCAGGGAAGAGCACCCCGCAATCCAGAATCAACAAGCGTCCGTCGAATTCGAAGATGGTCATGTTGCGACCAATTTCGCCGAGTCCGCCAAGTGCGTAGATACGTAAAGCGCCTTTGGCCAATGGCGGCGGCGGCAGTAGTTCGCTATGAGTCATGCAGAGAATCCGGCGACGCCGCCAGCAGCGAGATCGCGCCACAGTTGCTCGCATTGCTCCGGTGATGCATCAAGCAATGGCAGGCGTACCGGCCCAGAGGGAAGCCCAAGTTGGGCGAGTGCAGCTTTGATGGTGACAACTCCTTGTGCGCGAAATACGCCTGTGTAAACGGGAAGCAGTGATGTGTTGATCTTTCGTGCGTGCTCGAGATCGCCTTCGCGGACGGCGCGAGCCATCTCAGCGAGACGATCCCCTACGAGATGGCCGACGACTGAAATCATTCCGGCGGCTCCAAGGCAGAGCAGTGGGAGATTGAGCGCGTCATCCCCGGAGTACCAAGCCAAATCAGTGCGGGCCATCACCCATTGAGCAGCCTCAATGTCTCCTTTGGCGTCCTTATTGGCAACGATCCGTGGGTGCTCAGCTATGCGCACGAAGGTCTCGGTCTCAATAGCGGTGCCGGTTCGCTTGGGAATGTCGTAGGTGATCATCGGCAGATCAGTTGCATCAGCAATCGCGTGAAAATGAGCCAGCACGCCCGACTGCGGCGGACGGTTGTAATACGGAGTCACAGCCATCACCCCCTGTGCACCTGCGGCGGCAGCGGCTCGAGCGGCGCCAATCGAATGCGAGGTGTCATTCGTGCCGACTCCGGCGATGATCGTTGCTCGATCGCCAACTGCCTCAATCACCGCGCGCAGAACCGCTAGGTCCTCCTCATCGGTCTTGGTTGGCGATTCACCCGTGGTGCCGTTGATGACCAGTCCGTCATGGCTCAGATTGTCAACAAGATGGCTGGCGAGCACCTGGGCACCGGCGAGATCGACACTGCCATCGGCATTGAAGGGGGTGACCATCGCCGACAGCATGTACCCAAACGGGGAATCGGGGGTGGTGAGGCCAGGCATAAGTACGAGAGTACCGGTCTATGGAGAAACGCGACCGTTCGCCACAAAGGCCGCATGGGTCAATGGCATCAGCTTGGCCCATTCTTCTTCGTATCGCTCCGCCACCATCTCGATTTCACGCTGGGGATACGAGGGGAACTTCGAATCCTCCGTCTTTCGACGCAAGGACAGGAAGTTCATGAGGGCCCGCGCGTTGACCGTGACATATGCGCTGGAGTAGATGGACACGGGAAGAACCATGCGCGCAACTTCGCGCGCAATCCCTGCGTCGAGCATTTCCTGGTAGGCGACGTAGGACTGCGTGCAGGATTCGCGCATTCGATTCTCGATGAGTTCGTGCTGCTCCTGGCTGCCATCGAGAAATTCATATGCGCCCGTCTTGCCAATCTGCACGAGTTTGCGCTCGCGGGCGGGGATATAGAACACCGGCTTCAACTCCCGGTAACGCCCGGATTCTTCGTTGTAACTGGCGATCCGGTGGCGCATGTGCTCGCGCCAGACGAAGATCGGCGCTTGGACGAAGAAAGTCATCGAGTTGTGCTCGAATGGACTGCCATGGCGCTCGCGCATCAGGAAGTTGATCAGGCCCTTGGAGCTGCCCGCGTCGGCATCGACATCGTCGAGTGACTGCTCGCCCGCGGTCGATACGCGAGCAGCAAACACCACATCGGCATCCTTGGCACTGTCGCGAACGAGTTCAACGGTGATGTCACTGCGAAAGGTCAAATCCACTGCTCAACCTTAGCCGCGTCCACTGGTCGCACGCGGATTCCGGGTGCGTGCCGCGAGTGGCGAATTCCGGCGAGACCCCCGCGCTCGCCGGAATGGTCCATTGCTAGCTCAGGAAGGAGTCGAGACCAACAGTGAGTCCAGGGTGGGCAGCAATGCGTTCAACAGCCAGCAGGACTCCGGGCATGAACGAAGTGCGATCCATTGAGTCGTGCCGGATCGTCAAAGTCTCGCCGATGCCCCCCAGGATGACTTCCTGATGGGCCACAAGGCCTCGCGCGCGCACGGAATGCACGCGAATGTCGTCAACGCTGGCGCCCCGCGCGCCTGCAATCTCCTGAGTCGTCGCGTCGGGACTGACGCCAACTCCGTGATCTTTACGAGCTTGGGCAATGAGTTCAGCTGTGCGTCGCGCAGTGCCCGAGGGGGCATCAACCTTGTCCGGATGGTGCAGCTCAACGATTTCAACTGACTCGAAATACGGAGCCGCGATCTGCGCGAACTGCATCATCAGCACGGCGCCAATGCCGAAGTTGGGCGCCACCAGCACATTGACGGTCGGCTCTGGTCCGAGCCAGGTGCGGAGCTGATTGAGCCGAGCTTCGTCGAATCCAGTTGTGCCCACAACGCAGTGCACTCCCTGCTGAATGCAATGGTCAAGAGTGGCCATGACGACCTCAGGCGTGCTGAAATCGACGATGACATCGCAATTGTTCAGCAGGTTGAGGTCATCGCCTAGATCTACTTCAGCAGCGACCTCGCAGGTCGTTGATTCTTGGATCGTCTGCACAACCTGTCGGCCCATGCGTCCACGCGCACCAACCACACCAACCTGAAGGAGACCGGAATCGACCATGGCGTGATGCTAGTGGCTAGGCGCGAAAGCCGAGATGTCGTCAAAAGGTCCAATGACTGCCAGGCTCGGAGTAGCCGCGAACAGTTCAGCAGCGACCTCATGCACCTGCACAGAAGTGACGCCATCGACCTGGCTCAACAACTGATCGATGCTCAAGAGTGGTTCGCCTTGAAGCTCAGATTTCGCAATGCGATGCATGCGAGCGCCTGTGTCTTCTTGGCCGAGCACCATCGAGCCGCTGACCTGACCTTTACCGCGCTGCACTTCATCGGCCGAAAGCCCATTGAGCACGACATCGGCGATTTGCTCCTGAAAGATCTCGAGCACAAGTGGCACCTTGGACGGCAGGCATCCGGCGTAGAGCCCGAGCATCCCGCTGTCTGTGAAGCCCTGGCTGAAGGCATATACGGAATAGGCCAAGCCACGCTTCTCGCGAACTTCTTGAAAGATTCGGCTGCTCATGCCGCCACCGAGCGCGGTCGTCATGACTGCCATGGCATAGCGCCGCTCGTCGCCTCTTGCCAAGCCCGGCACGCCCAGCACGAGGTTGGCCTGTTCAGTTGGGCGCGAGTTGAGAGTGATGCCGGAATTGACTGCGGGGCGGGTCTTTGCGCTGCGCAAGGGCTTTGGCTCGGCACTTGCATCAAGGAAGGGCGCGAAGCTTGCACGCACTTGCTTGACTACCTTCGCGTGATCAACATTGCCTGCGGCCGCGACCACCATTGATGAAGGTTGATAGTGCTTGCGATAGAAGCCTTTGACGTGGGCGCGACCAAGTCGGTGAATGGAATCGGTGGTGCCAAGAACTGGCCGACCGAGTGGGGAATCCCCATACATGAGAGAGGCAAAGTCATCATGGACAAGATCACTTGGATCGTCCTCGTACATCGCGATCTCTTCGAGGATGACTCCACGTTCATCCTCGATGTCTGAATTTCGCAACAGAGCGTCGGTGACGACATCACATACGACATCGATGATCATGGGCAGATCGCGATCGAGCGCCTTCGCGTGATAGCAGGTGAGCTCTTTACCGGTGAAGGCATTGAGATCGCCGCCTACGGCTTCGACCATCGACGAGATCTCCAGCGCCGATCGTTTGCTTGTGCCCTTGAACAACAGATGTTCAAGGAAATGCGCGGAGCCGTGTTGGGCGGGGGTCTCATCACGGGAACCGGCCGTCACCCAGACTCCGAATGCAGCAGAGCGAACTCCCGGAACATGTTGCGTGATGACGCGCAATCCGCCAGGGAGGACGGTGCGGCAGACAATGCTGCCGTCGTCCTCCCTGAGCAGAGTGGTGGTGTGTGCGCGCGCCATTTGTGACTAGGCCGTGGCTGCTTCTGTTACCGGCTGAAGCGAGAGTTTGCCGCGAGGGTCAATCTCCTTGATTTCCACCTCAACCTTGTCGCCGACCTTGAGCACATCTTCAACAGCCTCAATCCGCTTGCCACCGGCAAGCTTCTTGACCTCGGAGATATGCAGCAGCCCATCCTTGCCAGGAACCAGCGAGATGAATGCACCGAAGGTGGTCGTCTTGACGACCGTGCCAAGGTAACGCTCGCCAACCTCTGGCATCGTCGGGTTCGCAATCTGGTTGATCATCGCGCGAGCTGCCTCGGCTGATGGACCATCCGTTGCGCCGATGTAGATCGTGCCGTCATCTTCAATCGTGATGTCAGCGCCGGTCTCTTCTTGAATCTGATTGATGATCTTGCCCTTTGGCCCGATCACCTCACCGATCTTGTCTACCGGCACCTGAATGCTGATCACGCGCGGTGCCGTTGCTGCCATCTCATCTGGAGCGTCGATGGCCTCGGCCATCACCTCAAGAATGGTCAGACGTGCATCGCGCGCCTGGTTCAAGGCGCCAGCGAGCACCGAAGCCGGAATGCCGTCGAGCTTGGTATCCAACTGCAATGCGGTGACGAAGTCCTTGGTGCCAGCGACCTTGAAGTCCATGTCGCCATAGGCATCTTCAGCTCCCAGGATGTCCGTGATTGCCACGTATTCCTGCTTGCCGTCAACGATTCCGGAGATGAGCCCCATAGCGATGCCGGCGACAGGCGCCTTGAGCGGCACCCCTGCGTTGAGCAAGGACATGGTTGAGGCACAAACCGAGCCCATCGAAGTTGAGCCATTGGAGCTCAGTGCCTCAGAGACCTGACGAATGGCGTATGGGAACTCCTCTCGCGAGGGAAGCACCGGCACTAGTGCGCGCTCAGCGAGCGCACCATGGCCAATCTCACGACGCTTGGGTGAACCCACCCGACCCGTTTCTCCAGTGGAGTACGGCGGGAAGTTGTAGTTGTGCATGTAGCGCTTGCGATTCTCAGGGTTGAGAGTGTCAAGCTGCTGCTCCATGCGCAGCATGTTCAACGTGGTGACTCCCAGAATCTGGGTCTCGCCGCGCTCGAACAACGCCGAACCGTGCACCCGGGGAATGACCTGCACCTCTGCGGACAGGGTACGAATATCGGTAAGCCCACGGCCATCGATGCGGATCTTGTCGCGAAGCACGCGCTCACGCACGCAGTTCTTCGTCACCGAGCGAAGGGCAGCGGACAGCTCCTTCTCGCGACCGGCAAAGTTCTCACCGATTTGAGCAATTATCTCGGCCTTGATCGCATCGAGACGATCTTCGCGCTCTGCCTTGCCAAGAATCGTCAGTGCCTGAGCAACTGAATCTGCTGCCACTGCTGCAACAGCCTCGTAGGCATCGTCCTCGTACTCCAGGAACACTGGGAAGTGACCAGTTGGCTTTGCTGCCGTTGCAGCAAGTTCAATCTGGGCCTCGCAGAGCACTCGGATGAAGGTCTTGGACGCTTCAAGTCCCTGTGCCACGACCTCTTCAGTCGGAGCAGTTGCACCGCCCGCGATCAATTCGATCGTGCGAGCAGTGGCTTCGGCCTCAACCATGGTGATGGCTATGTCGTCGCCGGCGATGGAGCCTGCGACGACCATGTCAAACACGGCCTCCTCAAGCTGCTCATGCGTTGGGAAGGCAACCCACTGGCCACGGATGAGCGCAACGCGCACAGCGCCGATTGGGCCACTGAATGGCAGGCCGGCGATCTGAGTTGAAGCAGATGCAGCGTTGATCGCCACAACGTCGTAGAGATCGCCTGGGTTGAGGGCCATGACAGTGACAACCACCTGGACCTCATTGCGCAGGCCCTTGACGAAGGTTGGGCGCAGCGGGCGGTCGATCAACCGACAAGTGAGGATTGCGTCCTCACTTGGACGGCCTTCACGACGGAAGAAAGAGCCGGGGATGCGTCCCACGGCGTACATGCGCTCTTCGACATCCACCGTCAGTGGGAAGAAGTCGAATGAATCACGCGGCGACTTGCCTGCCGTCGTGGCTGAAATCAGCATCGTCTCGTCATCGAGGGTAACGGTGACTGAGCCTGCCGCTTGGCGGGCGAGTCGTCCGGTCTCGAAGACAATGACGCGCTGTCCCAGAGCACCGTTATCAATAACGGCCTGGGTTGTTGCAATTGCGGGACCCTCCACGGGTGCCTCCTGTTCGTTTACAGGGGCGCTCGCGAGTGCGGGCAAGTGGCGGTCTCCGATCGAGGCCCACGGGTGAATCACACCCGGAGGTCACTACCGAGGACCGACAGGCGACAGCGTCGCAGCGCCCCGAATCTCATACGCAGTATGAAGTTGTGCCATGCGGAAGGTATCCGCGTGGATAAAGCAGAACCGGCGCCTCTTGCGCCGGTTCTCAAGATTTAGCGGCGGATGCCGAGCTTCTCGATGATCGAGCGGTATCGCGCAATATCCGTCTTGACTAGGTACTGCAGCAAGCGACGACGCTGCCCCACTAGGAGCAGCAGGCCACGGCGGCTGTGATGGTCGTGCTTGTGAGTCTTGAGGTGCTCAGTCAAGTCGTTGATGCGACGGCTGAGCAGCGCGATCTGAACTTCTGGGGAGCCGGTATCACCAGGCTTTGAGCCGAATTCGGCAATGATGGCTTCTTTGGTTGCACTATCGAGCGACATACGTTCCTCTCGGGCGCGCCCCATTGTGGGACACATTTCAATTTCGACACGAATCGCAAAGCGCCCGCTTCACGACCGTCTGGAGACACAAGAGTAGCAGTCTTCACGCCGTTCAAATCTCACGCAGACCCAAGACCGCGCGAGTGGCCTCTACATCCGCATTCATCTGCTCGATAAGCCCTTCGAGGGCTTCGAAGACCATTTGGCCGCGCAAATGCTCAACGAACACGAGGGTGACTTCCTGGTCGTAGAGATCAAGATCGTCGCGATCCAGGACGTAGGTCTCAACGCGACGTGCAACTCCAGAGAACTGCGGATTGGTTCCAACAGAGATTGCCGCGGGCAATCGCTGATTGCCTGCAACGAGCCAGCCGGCATAGACGCCGTCAGCAGGGATGACGGGCTGGCCAAGCCAAAACAGATTGGCGGTGGGAAAGCCCAACTCACGTCCACGATGGTCGCCATGGACCACAATGCCAGTGAGTTCGTATTCACGGCCCAGCACCCGCGTTGCCTCGGCAATATCTCCGTCAGTTATGGCCTTGCGAACACGAGTGGATGACCAAGGCTCCTGATCGGCCGCCAAGCCGACCTGGTGCACGACAAAGCCATGGCGAATTCCAGCCTCGCGCAAGGTTTCTACGGTGCCAGCAGCGCGATGTCCGAAGCGGAAGTTCTCACCAACCACTACCGCCTTGGCCCTCAACGTGCCGACAAGCACACGGTGAATGAACTCTTCTGGCTCCCAGCCCGACACTTCTTTGGTGAACTTCAGCACGAAGACATCGTCGGCACCAGCGTTGAAGAGCAGGAATCGGCGCTCAGCCAGACTCGCAAGAGTCTGCGGTGCCGACTCTGGACGCACAACTGCCATTGGGTGTGGATCGAAGGTCACAGCGATGAGCGGCAGGCCAAGTTCATCGGCAAGTGCACGTCCCGCGGCGAGCAATGCCTGATGCCCACGGTGAACACCGTCAAAGACACCGATGCACAGAACAGCACCTTTGCGCTCATTGCTGTTGACGATCGTTTGGTCAGTGGACATTTCGAGGCAACCCTAAGTCAGACAAACACTGCGAGGTATTTGGCAGTCGGGCCGTGCTGCTCGGCCAGTGCCAGAAAATTCAGTTCGCTGTCGTAGACAGCAACGATTGGGGCTGCACTCTCCGCATACGTCCAGTCAATTCGGCGACCATTGCGGACCATCACCGCCTCTGGTTCGGATACCACCCAACTTGGGAAGATGCGGGAGACCGCCGATTCCATCGTCAACAGCGACTCTTCAGGGATCTGTGCGGCTTCGAGCTGCTCCAGCGAAAGTGCCTCGTGCTGGTCCCACGGGCCGAGCCTTGTCCTGCGAAGAGCTATGAGGTGCCCACCGAGCCCGAGCTCATTGCCCAAGTCCCTGGCCAAAGCGCGGATGTAGGTGCCCGAACTACACGTGACCTGCACATCCAGATCAAGCCATGGATCTACAAAATGATGATCAAGGAGGGTGAACTCTGTGACTTCCACTTTGCGCGGAGCAAGGACGACTTCCTCGCCTGACCGCACCATCGCGTAAGCTCGCTTGCCTTCGACTTTTATCGCGCTGACCGAACTTGGCACCTGCATGATCGTTCCAGTCAGCAGCACTATGCCTTCTTCTACTGAAGACATCCGCACCGCTGCCATAGCTTCTAAAGAAGCTTGCTCCGTGAGTTCACCTTGAGCATCATCGGTGCTTGTGCTCTGGCCTAGGCGAATAGTGGCCGTGTAGCTCTTGTCCGCACCAGCGATATATCCGAGGAGCCTGGTCGCACGGCCAACACCCAGCACCAGAACACCGGTGGCCATGGGATCCAAGGTGCCGGCGTGGCCTACCTTCCGGGTGCCAAGCACACGTCGCACTCGACTGACGACGTCATGTGAGGTCCAGTCGCTCGGCTTATCGAGAACGAGCAGCCCGTTCACTCCTCCTCGCCGTCGTCCTCACGGGGATGCCGATACGGATCGATGTCGCCTGCGTACTTGGCACTGGTGGCCTGCTCGTGGACACGGGCATCGTCTTCCTGCGCTTTGCGCAGCAGATCTTCGACGTGACGAGCGTTCTCAGGCATGGCATCGGCAAAGAAGGCGAGGGACGGAGTGAACTTGATCCCCGTCTGCTTGCCGACCTCGCTGCGCAACAAACCCTTGGCTGACTCCAAGGCAACCGCCGTCGCGTCCACAGACTCGGCATCGCCATACACCGTGTAAAAAACCGATGCCTCGCGAAGATCCGAGGTCATGCGCACTTCAGTAATCGTGATGAAGCCAAGCCGTGGATCCTTGACTCGCTTTTCGAGAGTCTCGGCCACGATGACGCGAACGCGATCTTCCAACTTATGCTGGCGCGCCTTGGTCATGGCTTCCGGGGCTTCTCACGCATCTCGAAGGTTTCGATGATGTCGTCGGCCTTGACGTCCTGGAAGTTGCCAAGGTTGATACCGCACTCGAAGCCCTCGCGGACCTCGGTGACATCGTCCTTGAATCGACGCAGGCCTGCCACAGCAATGTTGTCTGCAACCACTGCGCCATCGCGCACGAGTCGTGCCTTCGAGTTGCGCCGGATCTCACCTGTTTGCACAACACAGCCCGCGATCGTGCCGAACTTCGAGGACTTGAAGACCTCGCGCACCTCTGCGGTGCCGAGTTGGACTTCCTCGAACTCAGGCTTGAGCATGCCGCGAAGAGCCTGCTCAACGTCATCGATGGCTTGATAGATGACGCTGTAGAAGCGAACATCGACACCCTCGTGCGTTGCCAGTTCGGCAACCTTGCCTTCTGGTCGGACGTTGAAGCCGATGATGACTGCCTTGGAAGCAGCAGCAAGGGTCACGTCGTTCTTGGTGATTGACCCAACGCCACGGTGAATGACTCTCATGGAGACTTCATCGCCGACATCAATCTTGACCAAGGCCTCTTCGAGTGCCTCGACTGAACCGGAAACGTCACCCTTGATGATGAGGTTCAGCTCTGCAACCTCACCCTTTTCAATGGACTCCAGGAAGTCCTCCAGGGAACGCTTGACACGGTTCTTGGCAAGCAGTGCATTGCGCTCACGTGCTTGACGTGTCTGAGCAATCTGCCGCGCGATGCGGTCTTCGGACACAACCAAGAAGCTGTCGCCCGCGCCGGGTACGGATGTCAGTCCGAGCACCTGAACTGGGAAGGATGGACCAGCCACATCGACAACATTGCCCTCGTCGTCGTGCATGGCACGAACGCGACCGAAGGCATCGCCAGCGACGATCGAGTCACCAGCGCGCAAGGTTCCGCGCTGAACCAGCACGGTTGCCACTGGTCCGCGACCACGATCCAGATGTGCCTCAATAGCCACACCTTGAGCATCCTGATTGGGATTGGCGCGAAGATCCAGTGCGGCATCTGCAGTGAGCAGCACAGCATCGAGAAGTTCGGGGATACCGATGCCGCTCAGTGCAGACACATCAATGAACATGGTGTCGCCGCCGAATTCTTCAGCGACCAAGCCATATTCGGTGAGCTGTCCGCGAACCTTCATAGGGTCAGCGCCCTCTTTGTCGATCTTGTTCACAGCGACAACGATCGGCACACCTGCAGCCTGCACGTGGTTCAGAGCCTCAATGGTCTGCGGCTTCACCCCGTCGTCAGCTGCGACAACGAGAATCGCGATGTCGGTGACCTGAGCACCACGAGCACGCATGGCCGTGAAGGCCTCGTGACCGGGTGTATCGATAAAGGTGATCTTGCGCTCGCCTGAAGCAGTCACCGCTGTTACTTGGTAAGCACCGATGTGCTGAGTGATGCCACCAGCTTCACCACCGATGACATTCGTCTTGCGAATGGAGTCAAGCAAGCGCGTCTTACCGTGATCAACGTGACCCATGACGGTGACAACGGGCGGACGGGTGATGAGGTCAACGTCTGCGCCCTCATCCTCACCGAACTCGAGGTCATAGGACTCAAGAAGCTCGCGATCCTCATCCTCAGGCGAGACCACTTCAACGACGTAGTTGAGCTCTTCGCCAAGCAGACGCAGAGTGTCATCGTCAATCGACTGGGTGGTGGTCACCATCTCGCCGAGTTCAATGAGCACTTTCACGAGATCAGCCGGCATTGCGCCGATCTTGTCAGCGAAATCGGACACGCTCGCGCCACGAGGCAGCCGGATTGCCTCACCACTGCCACGGGTAATGCGTACGCCAGTCAGCGAAGGCGCCTGCATGTTGTCGAACTCTTGACGCTTGGCGCGCTTGGACTTGCGTCCACGCGAAGGTCGTCCACCGGGACGGCCAAAAGCGCCGGCAGTTGTGCCGCGACCGCCTGCACCGGGGCGACCCGGGAAGCCACCACCACCGCCACCGGGACCACCTGGGGCACCAGCGCCACCGCCCGGACCACCGGGACGACCAGCGAAGCCACCGCCCGGACCACTGGGACGACCAGCGCCACCGGGTCCAGCTGGGCCACGACCTTGAAAGCCACCAGGTCCTGAGGGGCGCTGCCCCGGACCACCAGGTCCGCTAGGGCGCTGCCCCGGTCCACCGGGACCACTTGGTCGTTGACCTGGACCCGCGGGACGCTGACCTGGGCCAGCCGGGGCGCCGGGTCGGGCTTGGCGCATTGCGGGCATCATGCCTGGGTTTGGACGCGGCGCACCTGGTACGGCCGGAGCTGAGGGAGCCGCCGGACGGGCCATACCCGTAGAGCCGCCAAAGGGGTTGTTGCCCGGACGCGGAGCCGCCGGACGGCCCATACCCGTAGAGCCGCCAAAGGGGTTGTTGCCCGGACGCGGTCCGGCAGGACGAGGAGCATCCGGACGCCGAGCATCAGGGCGGGGGGCGACAGCAGCCACTTCGGTGACGGCAGCTGCGGCGGCGGGAACCAGCGGCGCCACCGGTGCTGGCGCGACGGGACCTGGCGCAGGGGCTGCCTGTACCGGCGCCACCGGTGCCTGAGCCTGCACGGGCACAGGTGCCGGTGCAGTTGCCGGAGCGGGCGCAGCTGGCTTCGCCGCTGCTGCCTTCTTAACTGCTGGTTTGGCTGGGGCTGCCGTTGCCGGCATTGCCTCTCTGAGTTTGCGGGCGACAGGTGGTTCAACCGTCGACGACGCAGACTTCACAAACTCACCTAGATCAGCGAGTTTGGCGAGTACATCCTTACTGGTGACCCCTAGCTCTTTTGCGAGCTCATGGACCCGGACCTTTGACACGTTTCTCCTGTCTTCGGCCCGGGTTATCCAACCCGAACCGTCAGTGCGAACGACGCATGACTAACCCTGCTCGTTCATCGGGTGGATGACCTCATGTGAGCTCCCGACGCTTAGGCGGATGGATGTGCACGCGTGTGCGTACAGCGGCGATAACTATAGCGCGGATACTTCGGCCGCTGGACCCTCGAGGTGGGAGCGGATCTCGGCGGTATCGAGGGGGGCGGCCAGACGCAGGGCACGGCCGAAGGCCGATCGGCGTTCGGCCAGGTTCAAACAGCGCAGTGTCGGATGCAGCCAGGCTCCTCGGCCAGGCACATTCCGCCCGACAAGCAGGATATGGCTCGTGGCGGCCACCCGCATGAGGAGTTTCTGAGGCGCACGTTCCCGACAGCCCACACAGGTGCGCTCAGGGCTCATGCAGGTTCGGCTTGTGCCGCCTGCGGCTCAACCACCGCGGTGTCGGGTCGAATATCGATGCGCCAGCCGGTCATGCGAGCAGCAAGCCGCGCGTTTTGGCCCTCTTTGCCGATCGCCAAGGAGAGTTGGTAGTCGGGAACTGTCACCCGAGCGGCGCGGGCGACGGGATCAACGATAATGACGGAAGTGACCTGGGCGGGAGAGAGCGCGTGGGCGATCAACTCAGCAGGGTCATCGCTGAAATCGACGATGTCGATCTTCTCCCCGTGCAATTCAGCCATGACTTGACGCACCCGCTGTCCCATGGGTCCGATGCAGGCGCCCTTGGCATTGACTCCGGAAACAGTGGAGCGCACCGCGATCTTGGTGCGGTGTCCAGCTTCGCGCGATAGGGCTCCGATTTCAACGGTGCCATCGGCGATCTCCGGCACCTCGAGGGCAAACAGCGCTCGGACGAGATTGGGATGGGATCGCGAGACTGTGACGACCGGACCCTTGAAACCCTTCCGCACTCCGACGACAAGGCACTTCAAGCGGCTGCCGTGGCGATAGTCCTCGCCAGGCACCTGTTCCTCTGGCGGGAGATTGGCTTCAATCTTGCCGATGTCCACGCGAATCATTCGCGGGTTGGACGTCTGCTGCACCAATCCTGAAACGAGATCACCTTCACGACCGGTGAACTCAATGAGGGTGGCATCTCCCTCAGCCTCGCGGAGTCGGCCTAGGAATACCTGACTGGCAGTGGTGGCCGCGATCCGTCCAAAGCCGTCGGGAGTGTCGTCGAACTCGCGAATCACTGTGCCATCTTCGTCCAGCTCGGCTGCCCAGACCACGACGTGGCCAGTCTTGCGATCAAGGTCTACCCGAGCTCGCTCAGAGGACCCTGGGGTGCGGTGATAGGCGACCAACAGTGCCTGTTCGATTGAATCAACGAGGAGTTCAAGCGAGAGTCCCTTCTCGCGCACAAGAGCCTTAAGAGCCCCAACATCAATGTCCATCTTCGGCTCCTTCGGTCGTCACGCGGTTGAACTCAACCTGCACCCGGCCAAGCTCAACCAGGGACAGGGAAATTGTTTGGCTGGCAGTCGTCTTGCCGTCGACAACTTCAAGAGTGAGCTCTTCATCGGAGATAGCAGTGATGCGCCCAACGATCTGGGAGCCATCTCGCAACTGCACCTCAACGAGGCGGTCGTGCGCTCGACGCCAGTGCTTGACCTCTGTCAGTGGTCGATCAATTCCCGGGGAACTCACCTCGAGCACATAGGTTCCAGCGAATTGGCTGTTGAGGGGCTCGGCCTCCAGAGCCTCGGAAATCTCGCGGCTCACATCGGCGACAAGATCAATATTGATGCCGCCGTCACGGTCGATAACGACCCGGACAATTTCGCGCCGCCCTGCTTGCTGGATTTGCAGTTCTTCCAGGTCAAGCCCCGCAGCGACGATGAGGGGCTCAAGGCCTGCGCGGACGGATTCCACCGAAGCCGCCATGGTGCCTCCCAGCATTTAGTTTTCCTGACTTCACGGTCACCGGCTCAGGTGAGGCGCAGCCTTGGCAAGCAATATACCCGGCTCGTGCGATTCTTGGCCTGTGCCCGTACCGCGACTTCCGCTGCTGCGAGCCAAGCGTGGAGTGATCTGCGCTCTCTGCCTAACTTCGCTGCTACTCGTCAGTTGTGCAAGTGCGCCAGATTCACCATCGAGTGATTCGACAAATGCCTCCGCCACCAACTCGTCGACCGCGACAGCCCGGAGTTCCTCAGCCACAGCGACCCTCAGCCAGCTGATTGCAGGCATTGATGCCGCGGTGTACGCCTATGGCGTTGTGGGAGCACACCTGAGCGGGGCGACACAGCGCCAAGCCCTTCGAGCGATCACCACATTGGATCGTCAGCGAGCTGGATTCGAAACGGCACTGGGTTCTCAGGTCGATGAGGCAGCCGTTGCCTACGTCCTGCCAGGACCTGTCACTGATGCAAATCAGGCCAAGGCCCTGGCTGAACTGCTCGAGATGAAACTCATTCCGCTGTTCGATCAAGTAGCAGGGGCCACGACCGGAGCGACTCACGCACTGGCCGCGAACGCATCACGCAAAGCGGCACTGCGTGCCCAAAACTGGCAGCCCAGCAGCGCGCCAGCGAATTCGTAGTTGCTAGCTGTCGCAGATTTCAGCGAGCCGCTCAATGAGATCTTCTACAGCAACGTCCTCGCGCTCGCCGCTTCTACGATCCTTCACTTCGACAAGACCCTCGGACAATTTCTTGCCGACAATGACGATGGTCGGAATGCCGATCAGTTCGGAGTCATTGAACTTGACTCCTGGCGACACTCCGGATCGATCGTCGTACATCACTCGAATCCGCCTCGCTTCTAATTCAGCACCGATGCGCTCCGCCGCCGAATAGATCGCCTCGTCCTTGCCTGCCGCAACGAGGTGTACATCAGCTGGAGCAATCTCACGCGGCCAGATCAATCCCTTTTCGTCATGGGACTGCTCTGCAATCGCACCCACTGCACGTGAGACTCCGATGCCATACGACCCCATCGTCACTGTGACGAGTTCGCCGTTCTCATCAAGCACTTTGAGCCCCATTGCGTCGGCATACTTGCGCCCGAGTTGGAAGATATGGCCAATCTCTATGCCGCGTTCGATCTCCAAGCCGGCGCCGCAGTTGGGACAAGCATCACCTTCACGCACGTCAGCAACATCAATGACCCCATCCGCAGTGAAATCGCGACCAAGGACATAGTCGTAGAAGTGGCGGGCTGGCTCATTGGCGCCGGTGATCCATCGTGAACCGAGTACCACGCGGGGGTCAACGAGATAGCGGATGCCTGCATCACTTGATTGACCCAGGACGCTTGGCCCGATGTATCCCTTGACAAGGCTGGGATATTGCTCGAAGTCGGCTTCTTCAAAGGGCTTGGCCTCACTTGGTGCAAGCACGGCCTCCAGTCGCTTCGGATCGATCTCACGATCACCTGGCACACCGATTGCGAGGGCGGACTTGCCCCCCACTGGATCCGTTACGACGAAGAGCACGTTCTTCAATGTGTCGGCGCCACTCCACGGACGATCCGCGCGCGCGAAGTCTCGGTTGGAGAAGCTGACGAGTGCTTGGATCGTGCCCGAACTTGGAGTTTGTTCAATGTGCGCGGCCGCTATCCCGCTCGAGTCAACACTTGCCGGTGCGACGCTTGTGACGGCTTCGACATTGGCCGCATAGTCGCACGACGGGCATCGCACGAAGCTGTCCTCGCCGACAGGCGTGGGTGCCAGGAATTCTTCGCTCGCCGAGCCGCCCATCGCGCCAGACATCGCCGAGACAATGACGAAGTTGAGGCCGAGTCGGTTGAAAGTCGAGATGTAGGCATCGCGGTGCTGGTCATAGGAAATCTGCAAACCTGCGTCATCGAGGTCAAAGGAATATGAGTCCTTCATGACAAATTCGCGCCCACGCAAAATGCCAGCACGAGGCCTTGCTTCATCGCGATATTTGGTCTGAATTTGGTACAGGCTGACTGGCAGATCCTTATACGAGGAGTACTCGCCCTTCACCATCAGCGTGAACATTTCTTCATGCGTTGGCCCAAGGAGGTAGTCAGCACCCTTGCGATCCTGCAGCCGAAACAGGCCCTCGCCGTACTCGGTCCAGCGGTTGGTCAGTTCATAGGGTTCACGCGGGAGCAGCGCCGGAAAATGGACCTCCTGAAAGCCGGCAGAGTCCATCTCGGCGCGCACGATGCTCTCCACATTGCGATACACCTGATAGCCCAAGGGGAGCCACGAGTAGATGCCAGGCCCGACCCGGCGAATGAATCCCGCCCGCACCAGCAGTCGGTGGCTGGGAAGCTCCGCATCGGCAGGATCTTCGCGGAGGGTGCGCAGAAACAAGGTCGACATTCGCAGCATTTGGGCAGCCTACCGATGCCGGTACGGCTGTACTTTCGAAAAGAGCGGCGTCGATTTAGAAGAGCACCGTTGCGAAGGTGCCCACCTGTTCGAACCCAACTGCGAGGTAGGCCTTGCGCGCTGGCGTGTTGAAGTCATTGACATACAAGGACACCGTCGGGCTGAATCGCGCCCGCGCAGCAGCAACCACCGCGGCCATGCCCGGGATCGAAATTCCGCGACCACGAAGGCCGCGATCCACCCAGACCCCTTGTACCTGGCACACGAAGGGACTCACCGCGCCAACCTCGGCCTTGAACTCCACGAGCCCATCGCGCACTCGACCAAAACTGCGTCCTGAGCGGATCAAATCTGCGCATCGGCTGCGGTAGGCCAAGGTGTTGCCCCCGGCCACTGGCGACACGCCTATCTCCTCAGTGAACATGTCAATGGCGGCAGGTAGATAAGCATCGAGTTCGTCCAGGCGTATGCAGCGCACCTCCGGGTCGGGCTCTACTGGTCCATTTGAGCTGATCGCCATGAGTGGCTGCACATTCCGTACGGCTCGCGCCGAACCCCAAGCTGGTTCGAGCAAGCGCCAGAGGTCGAGCACCTCCTCAGCGCGCCCGAGCATCGAGGAAGAACGACGAAGCCGTGGGCGAAGGTAGTCAGCGAAGGCCGCGATGGCCGGCGGCGAGGCCTCAATCGGAACCAGATTCGCCCCGGAGAACAGCGCCGAGAAAAGTTGGCCGTCTTTGTAGTAGCCAAGGATTTCGCCACCGAGTTTCCAGGGGTCGACCCCACCAATGTGGACGCGCGATTCAACGAAACAGTGTGCAACGGGATCGCGTGCGAACAGCCGGAGCAACTGCTCCAGGTCTTCTGCCGATACCGCCCGCACATTGCCCACAGGGCGACGATAAGCCCAATCGCGCTAGTGGGCCACGACCTCTGGCGTGCCAGTTTCGGTCATCGACGCAGCGAGCTTGAGCGCCTCCTCGATCAGGGTCTCAACGATCATCGCTTCAGGGACGGTCTTGATGACTTCCCCCTTGACGAAGATCTGCCCCTTGCCATTGCCGGATGCCACTCCGAGATCGGCCTCGCGGGCTTCGCCTGGACCATTGACGACACAGCCCATGACGGCGACTCGCAAGGGCACGTCAAGACCTTCGAGTCCGGCCGTTACTTGCTCGGCCAAGGTGTAGACGTCGACCTGTGCCCTTCCGCACGAAGGACAGGAAACGATCTCCAAGCCGCGCTGGCGCAGATTGAGGGATTCAAGAATCTGATTGCCAACCTTGATCTCTTCAACTGGCGGAGCAGAAAGAGAAACGCGAATGGTGTCGCCGATGCCGCGGCTCAGCAGTGCGCCGAAGGCGACTGCCGACTTGATCGTGCCTTGGAAGGTCGGACCAGCTTCGGTTACGCCGAGGTGCAAGGGGTAATCGCACTGCTCCGCAAGTTGGATGTAGGCCTCAACCATGATGACTGGGTCGTGATGCTTCACCGAGATCTTGATTTCTCGGAAGTCATGCTCTTCAAATAGCGATGCTTCCCACAATGCTGATTCGACAAGAGCTTCCGGTGTGGCCTTGCCGTACTTCTGCAAGAGCCGCGGATCAAGGGAGCCAGCATTGACGCCGATGCGAATGGGAGTGCCAGCGTCGCGCGCCGCTCGTGAGATTGCGGCGATCTGATCATCGAACTTCTTGATGTTGCCTGGGTTTACTCGAACTCCAGCGCAGCCCGCATCGATTGCAGCAAAGACGTACTTGGGCTGAAAGTGAATATCGGCAATGACGGGGATGCCAGCCTTGCGCGCAATCTGCGGCAGTGCATCGGCGTCATCCTGACTGGGACAGGCAACCCGAACCACCTGACAACCAGCTGCCGTCAACTCGGCAATTTGCTGCAGAGTTGCGTTCACGTCAGAAGTCAGAGTCGTGCACATCGACTGCACACTGACGGGGGCATCTCCACCAACGGTGACTGGGTGTGTCCGGTGCTTGAGGACCACAGGACGCGACCTGCGTCGACCAGCGATCACGCGTGGTGCTGGTGCAGGCATGCCCAGTTGAATAGTCACGTCAGCATTATCCCTTTGTTCCTCGTCACATTGCTCATCAACCCAGAGAGATCGGCTTGATCAAGTCAGCCCAGATCACCACTGCGCCCATGCCCACCAAAGCGATAGCCACGATGTAGGCCACAGGCAGTAGGCGTGCGACATCGACCGGACCCGGATCTGGCCGTCCACGAAACTTCGCGATTGAGCGACGGATCGCCTCGTAGATGGCACCGGCGATGTGACCACCGTCAAGGGGCGGAATTGGCAGCAGATTGAAGAGGAACAGGAAGAGGTTCAAGGATGCAGCCAGGAGCAGGAAAGTGGCGATCTTGCCCGATATCGGCTCATCCATCGCCGCAATATCGCCTCCGATACGGCTTACTCCAACCACACTGACCGGGCCATCAGCTGCTCGCTCCTGACCACCGATGAGCGTCTGCGTCACCAACTCGTACAGCCGAACCGGCAAGCTGATGAGGGCGCCAACTGAGGCCGTTGTCAGATTCCACATGAATGACGGGACTTCGGTCCAACTCTCCCGGACATAATCGATACCTGGGCTTACGCCAACAAATCCGCCGGCAACGGTCGCCCCGGTGGCCACACCTTTGTCATCAAATTCGGGTCGATCAATGAGTACAACTTCCACTGGCGTCTGGATCTCCTTGCCGTTGCGAACCAGGTCAAGAGTCACCGTCGTTCCGCCGGAAGCGCGAAGCGTGGTACTCACTGAATCCCAATCCTGCGCGGTCTTGCCGTCCACTCCCTGGATCACATCACCTGGCTTGAGATCGGCCGCTGTGGCTGGAGTTGGGTTGGTGCCTGAAGGACAGTTGCCAGAGGGCAATGCCTCCCCAGTCGGGTGTTCCAGGCTCGGCGTGCACGGCACAACAGAGTTCACGGTGAGCGATGGCTGCGGCAGACCAATGCCAACGAGCACGATCGAAAAGAGCACGGTCGCCAAGAGGAGGTTCATGATTGGCCCGCCAAGCATGACCATCACTCGCTTTCGCACAGGTAATCGGTAGAACACGCGATCGTGGTCGTCTGGACCAACCTCTTCCAATGACTGCTGGCGGGCATCGGCGATCATCGTCGCGAAGCGACCCCTGCTCACCGACGTCGACAGTTCTTCAGCCTCGACCACCGGCGGCAGCATGCCGATCATTCGTACATAGCCACCCAGAGGAATGACCTTGAAGCCATAGCGCGTCTCACCCTTGACCCGGGTCCAAATGGCCGGGCCGAAACCAATCATGAATTCAGTGACCTTGACGCCGAATTTCTTGGCGGGCAGAAAGTGTCCGAATTCATGCAAGCCAATGGACAAGGCGATGAGCAGAACAAAAATCAAGATGCCGATGAGCTGCAGCATTAGCGCACTCCTTCCGCGAACACCGAAGCCACTTCCAGGGCTCGCCTACGAGCCCAGGCATCCGCCAGTTCGACGTCGTGCAAGGTCAGGGAGTTCCCCGTGACGAGCGCGGATCCCTCACGCCCATCGCCACCATCGAGGTGTTCGGCAAGGACTTCGCTGACCGTTCGCACGATCTGAGGAAATGCTAGGGCTCGATCCAAGAATGCAGCGACGCATGCTTCGTCCGCGGCATTGAAAACTGCGGGAGCTGTGCCCCCGGCTGCGCCGGCAGTGCGAGCAAGATCGATCGCAGGAAAGGCAAGCGGATCGACCGGGAAGAATTCCCAAGTGGCAGCTTGAGTCCAATCGCATCCAGGAATTGCGCCTGGCACTCGATCAGGCCACGACATACCAAGAGCGATGGGCAGCCGCATGTCCGGCGGACTGGCCTGCGCCAGAGTCGATCCGTCCACGAACTCAACCATCGAATGCACAATTGATTGCGGGTGAATCACTACGTCGATTTGATCGAAGGGCACGTCAAACAGCAGATGTGCCTCAATGACTTCAAGTCCCTTGTTCATCAGGGTGGCGGAGTTAATCGTGACAAGTGGCCCCATCGTCCAGGTCGGATGCTTCAGTGCTTGTTCAGGAGTAACCGATTCCAGGGCTTGGGGCGACCAGCCGCGAAAGGGTCCGCCCGATGCAGTCAGCAATAGCCGACTCACCTCTGGCCGGGTGCCGCCCAGCAACGCTTGTGCCAGTGCTGAGTGCTCAGAATCAACCGGCACGATCTGACCAGGCTTGGACACGGCACGAACAAGATCGCCACCGATGATCAACGATTCTTTGTTTGCAAGCGCAAGGGTGCGGCCAGCTTTCAGCGCTTCAAGGGTGGGCACCAGACCAGCTGCGCCTGCGAGTCCATTGAGGACGACATCGCAGGGCCATGAGCCCAGTTCCGCCTGTGCTGAGGCTCCACACAGCACCGAGATCGATCGTTGAGCCAGTCCGACGCGAGTCAAAGCCTGCGAGAAAGCGGCTCGAAAGTCGTCTGCACCTGCGGCCTGAGTCAGTGCCACAACCTCAACGTCGAACAGCGCCGCCTGCTCAGCAATGACTTCCAGATTTCGCCCGCTGGCTCCCAATCCGAGGATCCGGAAGAGCTCTGGATTTCGCATCGCCACATCCAGAGCCTGGGTTCCGATCGAACCTGTCGAGCCAAGGATGACAACCGAGCGCATGTGATCAGGGTACGACGCGGACTACAGATCCAAATCCGATAGGACAAGGACTCGCTCATATGTGAAGTCGTTCATCGCTGCCCGCAACCCCTCGCGGCCGGAGCCTGAGTCCTTCACTCCCCCGTAGGGCATCTGGTCTGAGCGGAAACTCGGAACATCGCCGATGACGACCCCGCCCACCTCAAGATCGCGATGTGCGCGAAAGGCAGCCTGAATCTGGTGAGTGAATACACCTGTCTGCAGTCCAAATCGCGAACTGTTGACACGTTCGATTGCGTCGGCCAGTCCGGTTATCGCCTGAACCGAAACCACGGGACCGAATACCTCCTGGGTCGCAATGCGGGATTGGGGATCGACATCGATCAGCAAGGTTGGTTGGACAGAAGTGCCAGATCGTCCGCCACCGACCAGCACGCGAGCTCCTGAAGCCACCGCCTCGATGATCCACTGTTCCACTCTCTCAGCCGCACTTTCGCTGATCAAAGGGCCGACGACTGTTGACTCTTCCCAAGGCGAACCCGTGGCCAGTGCTGCGACCTTGGACTGGAGCAGAGGAAGGAATCGAGCGAGCAAGGTGGAATCGATCATCACTTGCTGCACTGCCACGCATGACTGCCCTGCTTGGTAATAGCCGAAGGTGGCGATGCGAGTGGCCGCCCATTCAAGATCGGCGTCAGTCGCATAATCGGCGAGCACGATTGCGGCAGCATTGCCGCCGAGTTCCAGGATCACGTGCTTGCGTGGAGCTGATTCCTGAATAGCGAAACCTACGACGTCGGAACCTGTGAAGGAGATGACCGGCAAGCGCGGATCCTGCACGAGCACGGGTGCTACCTCGTTGCCGACTGGCAATACCGACCACATGCCTGGCGGAAGGTCGGTTTCAGCGAGCAACTCACCCAGCAACAGTGCGCCCAATGGGGTCGCTGGAGCTGGCTTTAAAACGATAGGCGCACCCACAGCGAGCGCCGGCGCAAGTTTGTGTGCGACCAGATTGATTGGGAAATTGAATGGTGAAATTCCCAGCACCGGGCCATAGGGAAATCTTCGAATGATTGCGGCTCTGCCTTTTGTCACGACTTCGGTATCGAGTCTTTGAAGCTCGCCACCAAATCTACGAGCCTCCTCAGCAGCCCAGCGGAAAGTCGAAACTGCGCGTTGTGCTTCTGCGCGGGCCCACATGATCGGCTTGCCGTTCTCAGCGGTGATGAGCCAGGCGGCTTCGTCCAGACGCGCTTCCAACCGCTGGCTCACGTGCAGCAGCGCAGCCGCGCGTTGCGCAGCCGTCGTTGCTCTTGCCGCATCCTTCACCGCTGCCGCGGCAGTGACTGCCTGCTCAACCTCCTGCAGCGAGGGCGCGATATACGTGCCAACAACCGAGCCATCGCCGGGGTGACGCACCTCGACGACATTGCCGATATCGACTGCACTGCCAGCGACCCAGGCGGGCCACAATCGCGCGGGATAGCTTCTCATGGCCTAAAGGTAGAGCTGGTCGGATTCAAAGATGCGATGGAAGGCATCGGTTCAGTCACGCAGACCGAATGCCTGGCCGTATCCCGTGCTCATCAGATCAAGGAAGGGCACTGAGTCAAATGCTTCGGGGCCCAGCACGCCAGTGCCTTCCCAAGCCCTGGTAGCCAAGAGCTCGAGAGCGATCACGGGATTCATTGCCGTTTGCCAGACGACGGCCTGCACGCCGTATTCCTTCATGGTCCACTCGTTGTCGGCTACGTGATAGAGATAGACCTCTTTCGGCAGACCGTCCTTGCCAAGACCTTTCACCCAAGTGCCGGCACAAGTCTTTCCGTGCATCAATGAACCGATGCTGGCCGGATCTGGGAGCGCCGCGGCAAGCAGATCGCGGGGGCTGACCATCGCGCCCTTGACGTTGATCGGCTCGGTGCGATCCAGACCTAGTTGATGCAAAGTCTTGAGCACATCAATGAACTCTCGTCCGAGCCCATACTTGAACGTGACCCTCTTGCAGTCAATCCATCGCGGGACGAGGACGACCTCCTCATGTTCGACGTTCACGCATTCAACTGGCCCGATGCCTTCGGGAAATTCAAAGATCTCGGCTTCGCTGAATGGCTCAGTCGTAAACCATCCGCGATCCTTCTCCCATATCAAAGGCGGGTTGAGGCACTCCTCGATGGTTGTCCAGATGGAAAAGCTGGGCGCAAAGTCGTAGCCGTCCACGCTCAGATTGGCACCATCGCGGATGCCGATCTCCTCGATCTCGCTGAAGAGGTGATCGGCGGCATAGCGGGCGAATACATCCGCCAATCCCGGCTCTACGCCCATGCCACACAGCGCCAATTGGCCACGCCCATGCCACTGCTCGGACTGCTCAAACTGTGCATCGCCCAGTTTGATGCCAGGCTCCTCAAAAGGGCGCTCTGGGTGTGGCCGCGAAAGACTCATGGCAGTGTCGAGATAGTTCACTCCCATCAGCGCGCACGCGTTAAAGATCGGCAGCACAAATCGCGGATCCACAACGTTCAGGACATGGGTGATGCCGTGCTTGCCGATGATTTCCGCAATGACTTTGGCATTGGAGGCATCAACCTGCTCGCCACTGAATCGAGCATCAGCTACACGCCCGACCAGCGAAGTCACCCGAGCGAAGTCATAGTCCGCGATCAGCCAAGATTCGAAATAATCACGCCGCTTTGCGATCAATGCAGCAGCCGTGCCAACACCTCCGGCGCCAATCGCAAGAACGCGCATCAATACTCCTCGTCAGTCGATCAGTGCGAAGTAAGACCATCCCACTAACTGTCGAGGCTGGCCATCACGTGTTTGATTCGCGTGTAATCCTCAAAGCCGTACATCGAAAGATCCTTGCCGTAGCCCGAGTGCTTGAAACCACCGTGTGGCATTTCAGCGATCAACGGAATGTGCGTGTTGATCCATACGGTGCCAAAGTCGAGATACTTGGACATCCGCAGCGATCGCCCGAGATTTGAAGTCCACACGCTTGCTGCAAGTCCGAACTCAACGTCATTCGCCATTTGCAGAGCCTCAGCTTCGTCAGCGAAACTTTGCGCAGTGATGACAGGGCCGAAGATCTCCTGCTGGATCATTTCGTCTTGTTGTTCCAGATTCGCAATGATCGTGGGCTCGATGAAGAAGCCGCGATCTCCCTGTCGCGAGCCTCCGACAAGGATCTCCGCGTGCCGTGGCTTTCTGTCGATGAACCCCAGGACTCGCTCGCATTGAGCAGCGTTGTTCACCGGCGGGATGAAGCCTTCGCCGCTGGGACCATCGGCATAGGTGGTGTGCATGGCAAGTGCCTGATCGGTGAGCGCCGACATGAACTCGTCGTAGATGCTGTCCGCCACAAGCAACCGCGTAGCGGCGGTGCAGTCTTGCCCGGCGTTGAAATAGCCAGCGACGGCGATCCACTCGGCAGCCGCCTGAATATCGGCGTCTTCGAAAACCACAACTGGGGCTTTGCCGCCGAGCTCAAGATGACTTCGCTTGAGATCGCGAGCGGCTGATTCGGCGACATTCATCCCTGCTCGCACAGAGCCTGTGATTGAAACCATGCTCGGAATCTTGTGTTCGACAAGGGCGCGACCGGTCTCTCGATCACCGCAGACAACATTGAACACACCGGCAGGCAAGGCCCCAGTTTCAGCAATGAGCTCAGCCATCCGAATAGTGGTGACCGGAGTCGTATCGCTCGGCTTGAGCACGACGGTGTTCCCGGCCGCGATCGCCGGGGCGAATTTCCAGACTGCCATCATCATCGGGTAGTTCCACGGCGTGACCTGACCGATGACTCCGACAGGTTCGCGTCGAATGATTGACGTGAAGCCCGCCATGTACTCGCCAGCGGAGCGACCCTCAAGCATCCGCGCCGCGCCGGCGAAGAATCGGAGCTGGTCGATCATCGGTGGCAGCTCCTCGGTCATGGTGACCGGAATCGGCTTACCTGTGTTCTCGCTCTCCAATGCCACCAGCTCTTCACCATGCGCCTCAAGAACATCGGCGATGGCGAGCAGTGCCTTCTGCCGAACAGCCGGGGTGGCATCGCGCCAACTCGGGAAGGCGCGCTGTGCCGCCTGATAGGCCGTGTCCACTTCGCTTGCAGAGCTGTTCGGGGATGAAGCAAAGATCTCGCCAGTGGTCGGGTTGACCAAATCGGTCCGATCGCCGGTGGAGTCCAACAGTTCTCCGTTGACAACATTGCGAAGCATGCGCTGAGTCATCTCGCCTCCATTCCTTCATGCATCATAATTCCGAATGCGTAATGGGCAGTATCTGACGCATTCGATTGCGTATTTCGTGGTGAATCGTTGAAACACCTGCGGATTCACTTGTCAATCCACGCAAATCCCCACACCATTGGGTTATGGCCCGCAAAGCGCGAACTGTGGTGGTCGATGAGGCATCCCGCTCGATCATCGAGCAGCTGCAAGAAGACGGTCGACGGCCTTATGCCTCGATAGGCAAAGCCGTCGGTCTTTCTGAGGCGGCCGTGCGCCAGCGAGTGCAGAGACTGACCGAAGCAGGCGTCATGCAAATTGTCGCGGTTGCCGACCCCGCAGCCCTGGGCTTCTCGCGCTCAGCGATGGTCGGCATCAAGGTGCTCGGCGACATCGAGGCAGTTGCCGACGAGTTGGACGCAATGCCCGAAATCGACTACCTCGTGATTTGCGCGGGCTCCTACGACCTCCTGGCAGAACTGGTCGTCAATGACGATGAGGAACTGCTCGACCTCATCAATGGGCGCATACGCGCGGTGATCGGCGTGCAGTCAACTGAGACTTTCGTCTATCTCAAACTTCGCAAGCAGATCTACACGTGGGGAACCCGATGACTACTCCAGCAAGCGAGTCACCGACACATGACTCTTCGTATGCAGATCGTGCACGCAGGCACTTGTGGATGCACTTCACTCGACATGCTCCATTGCTCGACGGCGAGGAACTGCCCGTCATCGTCAAGGGTGACGGCTGCTACATCTGGGACGATAAAGGTCGTCGTTACCTTGATGGCATCTCCAGTTTGTTCAATGTGCAGGTCGGCCACGGAAGAGCCGAACTGGCCCAAGCTGCTGCACGACAAGCATCGGAGTTGGCTTTCTTTCCGATCTGGGGCCTTGCGCATCCGCGGGCAATAGAGCTGGCCGAAAGACTCGCGCACCTAGCACCTGGAGATCTCAATCGAATCTTCTTCACAGCCAGCGGTGGCGAGGCAGTCGAATCGGCCTGGAAGTTGGCAAAGCAGTACTACAAATTGACGGGAAAGCCAGGCAAGCACAAGGTGATCAGCCGTGCAGTGGCCTATCACGGCACGCCACACGGAGCCCTTTCGCTCACCGGCATTCCCGCTGCCAAGGTGCCATTTGAGCCATTGGTACCGAGCGCTATCCGGGTGCCGAATACCAATTTCTATCGAGCACCTTTGCATCTGCGCGAGGATCTCTTCGCATTTGGCCAGTGGGCGGCGAATCGCATTGCCGAAGCCATCGAATTCGAAGGCGCCGACACCGTTGCCGCAGTGATTCTGGAGCCGGTGCAGAACTCGGGTGGGTGTTTCACCCCTCCCCCGGGTTATCTGGAACGGGTGCGGGAAATTTGCAACCAATACGACGTGCTGCTGATCGCCGACGAGACCATCACATCATTTGGTCGCATCGGTTCCACCTTTGCCATGGCGCGCTTCGGCGTCACTCCCGACATCATCACTTGCGCCAAGGGCCTGACATCTGGTTACGCGCCGCTTGGTGCGATGATCGCCAGCGAGCGACTATTCGAACCCTTTAGCCATGGCACGAATACCTTCCTGCACGGCTTCACCTGGGGTGGGCATCCTGTTTCTGCAGCCGTAGCCCTGGCCAATCTCGACATTTTCGAGCGCGAAGGCTTAAACCAACGAGTGCTCGACAACGAAGCTCTCTTCGCAAGGAAGCTCAACGAACTGCGCGATCTGCCGATCGTGGGAGACGTTCGCGGGACCGGCTATTTCTACGGAATCGAACTCGTCAAAGACAAGGCGACTCGCGAAACCTTCACTGACGATGAGTCCGAACGACTCTTGCGCGGCTATGTGTCCAAGGCAATGTTCAGCAATGGTCTGTACTGCCGCTCCGATGATCGTGGAGATCCTGTAGTCCAGGTGGCTCCGCCACTGATTGCGGGAGAGGAGCAATTCGACGAGATGACGCAGATCCTTCGCGAGGTGCTGACCCAGGCGTGGAACATCATCTGATCAATTCGTGGTGTTGCAGCCACGAGAGTCCCAGTTATTGCGTCCCGGCCAGGAGCGGAGTAATCGCCTCCAGCACTCGGATGTCCTCAATAGTGCCGGGGACAACTTCAGGGCGTCCATCGGCAATACCCCGCATCGTGCGGCGCAAGATCTTGCCTGAGCGGGTCTTGGGCAGCGCAGGAACAATGACGACTTCCTTCAACGACGCGACTGCGCCAATCTCTGACCGGATTGACGCGACGATCTGCGCTTGCAGAGCGGCCGGCTCAATCTCAGCGCCAGATTTCAGCACAACGAAGGCGCGAGGGATCTGGCCCTTGAGCTGATCGTGCACACCAATTACTGCGCATTCGGCGACCAGCGGATGCGATGCAACCACTGCCTCCATCGAACCGGTGGAAAGACGATGCCCCGCCACATTGATCACATCGTCAGTGCGTCCCATGACGTAGATGTAGCCATCAGAATCAACGAGACCGCCATCACCGGTGGTGTAGTAGCCGGGGAAGCTCGTGAGGTAGGAGTCGATGTACCACTGGTCATTGCCCCACAGCGTTGGCAAGGTGCCCGGCGGCATTGGGAGTCTAATGACGATTGAACCTTCGGCTCCGGAATGCACGCGCCGGCCTTCGGCATCGACAACCTGAACATCGAATCCGGGAACGGCAACAGATGGCGAACCGGGCTTGACGGTCATCGGCTCCAAACCGCGAAGGTTGGCGGCAATAGGCCATCCAGTTTCGGTCTGCCACCAGTTGTCGATCACTGGAACTCCGAGATGTTCATGGGCCCAGTAATAGGTGTCAGGGTCCAGGCGCTCCCCCGCCTGAAACAGGGTGCGCAGAGAACTGATGTCGTAATTGGCGAGCAGCAGAGCGTCAGGATCTTCTTTCTTGACTGCGCGAATTGCCGTGGGCGCTGTGAACAGGCCGTTGACCTGGTACTCCTCGATGACTCTCCAGAAGGCGCCAGCATCAGGAGTGCCCACTGGCTTTCCTTCAAACATGACTGTGGTCGCTCCAACCATCAGCGGGGCGTAGACGATGTATGAGTGGCCGACCACCCAGCCCACGTCCGAAGCTGCCCACCACACGTCGTCGGGGCCAATGTCGTAGATATTCGGCAAGGACCAGGTCATCGCAACCGCGTGCCCGCCGTTGTCGCGTACAACGCCCTTCGGCTTACCGGTAGTACCGGAGGTATAGAGGATGTACAGCGGGTCAGTTGCCGCCACTGGCACACAAGGATGTGGCTGAGCCGACTTCATGAGTTCCAGCCAGTCGTGGTCTGTCGGGCCAAGCTCGGCTGGTGATTGCTCGCGCTGAAAGATGACTGTTGCCTTGGGCGGTGACTTGCTCAGGGCGATCGCCTCATCGAGCATCGGCTTGTATTGGATGACTCGACTTGGCTCGATCCCGCATGAAGCCGAGACGATTACTCGCGGGGCCGCATCATCTATGCGTGCCGCGAGTTCTGCTGGGGCGAAGCCGCCAAATACGACAGAGTGAACTGCACCCAGCCGAGCACACGCCAACATCGCCGTGACTGCCTCGGGGATCATCGGCATGTAGATCACGACTCGATCTCCGTGCACAACACCGAGTTCAGCAAGCACCCCTGCGAAGTGACTCACCTCATGCAGCAATTCGGCATAAGAGATCTTCCGTTTTGCTTCGGCTAGGGGGCTGTCGTAGATCAGCGCCGTGTGATCCCCACGGCCCGATTCGACGTGGCGATCGACCGCGTTGTAACAACTGTTCAGCACTCCATCTGGAAACCAGCGATACAAGGGAGCAGAACTGGCATCCAAGGCCGAACTTGGGAACTGCTCCCAGCTGACGCCCTGTGCAGCCTCAAGCCAAAAGGCCTCAGTGTCGCTCGAACTGCGTTCATATGCCGAGCTGTAAGCACCCATGTTTGGACTCTAGAGGTCCGCGACGATCGACTTGGGCTTGCCTTCAGAAACACTTCGGCGATAAGCGGCCGAGTTCTGAGCAGCACTGGTAACAGCCCGAATAACTACGGCGATGAACACGATGTCGATCGCCATCTGCACCATGCAGACCATGCGGGCATCACTTTGGACGGGGGTGATGTCACCGAAGCCAACAGTGGCAAGAACGGTCAGTGCGAAATACAAGGAATTGAAGTGATCAAGGGGCTCACTGAATGAGCTGGGATCGGATGCCGACATCATCACATAGACCGCAGCAAAGAAAGCCAAGAACATCGCCGCAACCAGAATGAGCGCTTCGAAGCCGCTCACCGCTGGATACTTGGAGTTCTCCACTCGTCGCAGTTGGCGAATGAAGAAATAGATATACACAGCAACACCGAAGATCACGATGGCAATTGGACGCCACAGGGTGTAATCAGCTGTCTCCGGAACGAGGGAAAGCGCCCACATGATGGCGATGAATCCGGCGACCGTGCGCAGCATTGATGCCCCGATGACCCGGAAGAGGTCCCAGTTCAATTTCGGGCGATGAGCTTGGGGTTCAGACATGTCCCTGAGTTTGGCAGAGCGATTGCCTAAGAACCTGGAAGCCGGACTCAATCCGTGGTTGCAGCCAACTGACCGCAAGCCCCGTCGATCTCGCGCCCGCGGGTGTCGCGGACAGTGACCTGCACTCCGCGGTTGCGCAGGATGCGAACAAAAGCCGCTTCGTCGCGCGGCAGCGAGGCAGTCCATTTCGATCCTGGTGTGGGATTCAACGGGATGAGATTGACATGCACGAGCTCGCCTTCGAGCAGTCGAGCAAGCTTCTCCGCGCGGAAGGCCTGATCGTTGACACCTTTGATCATGGCGTATTCGATGCTGACTCGCCTGTGCGTCTTGTCGGCATATTCCCAGGCCGCATCGAGTACTTCTTGCACGGGGTAGCGCGTGTTGATCGGCACGAGGGTGTCGCGCAGTTCATCGTCGGGGGCGTGCAGCGAGACGGCCAGAGTGACAGGCAGACCTTCATCTGCGAGTTGGCGCATGCGCGGCACAAGGCCGACAGTCGAAAGGGTGATGCCGCGAGCGCCAATACCCATGCCACCAGGCGAGGGATCATTGATGCGATGGATTGCGCCGATCACCGAGTTGTAGTTCGCCATCGGCTCGCCCATGCCCATGAACACAATGTTCGAGACTCGGCCGGGACCGCCGGCAATCTCCTCGCGTTCCAGCGAGCGGGCTCCGGCAAGCACCTGCTCGACGATTTCGGCAGTGGACATATTGCGTTGTAGTCCGCCTTGGCCTGTAGCACAGAAGGGACAGTTCATTCCGCAGCCTGCTTGGCTGGAAATGCACATCGTCACTCGCCCGGGGTAGCGCATTAACACGCTCTCGACCAGAGCCCCATCATGCAAACGCCACACCGTCTTGACGGTCTGACCTTCATCGCAGGCGATCACTCGCACGGGAGTCAGCACGGTTGGCAGTAGTGAATCTTTGATCGCAGTGCGCGCCGCGGCAGGAACGTCAGACCAGGAGTCGGGGTCATCGGAAAGCCGGGTGAGCCACTGACGCGAGACTTGATCAGCACGAAATGCCGGCAAACCGAGTTCAGTTACAGCAGCTCGACGTTCGGCTGCGTCAAGATCGAGCAGATGCTTTGGCGGTCGACCGCGTCTAGGGGCTTCAAGCACCAGCTCTCCGGGCAGCTGCGCCGAACTCATGCTGAGCCAAGAAACATGGTGAACAGAGCCCAGCTGGTGAAGGCATTAGGAATCAATGAATCCAAGCGATCCATCACTCCTCCATGTCCTGGTAGCAATTTGCCCATGTCCTTGATTCCCAAATCGCGCTTGACCGCTGATTCTGCAAAGTCTCCAGCAGTTGCAGTGAAGCACAAGATGATGCCCGCTACTGCACCCTGCCAAGCCGGTGCATCCAGCAAGATCACAAAGGAACCGATGCCCACTGCAGTCTGCAACGCGATCGAACCGACCAAGCCCTCCCAGGACTTCTTCGGGCTGATCGACGGGGCGATCGGATGCTTGCCGAAGAGCACGCCCGCCGCATAGCCACCGATGTCATTGGCAGCCGTGAGGAATACAAACACCAAGACGCGCGTTGGACCATTGTCGGTCGCCAGGGTGAGCATGAGGAAACTGGCCATGAATGGCAGGTAGGCCGTCACGAACAGACTCGAAGTGACGTCCTTGACGTATCCGTCGCTGCCCCGTGGAATGCGCCAGAAGATCACGGTCAGCACAGCAACACCCATGACCACCAGTTGCCCAGTCACCCCGTACCAGAACGCCACAAGAGGCATGAATGCGGCGGCAAGCACAACAGGGATGCGGGTGAGTTGAATGCCGTACTGCTTGAATGCGTTGCTGAATTCGAGCACCGCGATCACCATCGCAATGGACACCACCACTCCGAAGGTCCACTTGTAGGTGAACAAGGTGAGTAGGCACAGCAAGAGCAGGCCCACTCCCGTCGCAATTGCGGCAGGCAGATTGCGACCAGCCCGCGAATTGCGATCAGCGGTGGACGAGCCAGGCTCCACTGCTAGACCTCGAGCAGTTCTGCTTCTTTATGCTTCAGCACTTCATCGATGTGCTCCACATGCTTGTGGGTGAAGTCATCGAGTGCTTTTTCTGCGCGACGAACCTCGTCTTCACCAGCGTCGCCATCTTTTTGCAGCTTGTCCAAACCATCCTTGGCATGCCGGCGAATATTGCGAATCGAGATGCGGGCATCTTCGGCCTTGGTCTTGGCGACCTTGATGAATTCTCGGCGACGCTCTTCGGTCAACTGTGGCAGCACAATGCGAATGACACTGCCATCAGAGGTTGGGTTGATCCCAAGATCACTGTCTCGCAATGCCTTTTCAATCCCAGGAAAGGCACCCTTGTCGTATGGGTTGATGATGATCATTCGGGCTTCTGGAGTCTGGAACGAGGCCAACTGATTCAAGGGCGTGTAGGCACCGTAGTAGTCAACAACAATCTTGTTGAACATCGCTGGAGTTGCGCGACCTGTGCGAATGGTTGCGAAATCCTCACGCGCCACAACGATCGCCTTATCCATGCGGTCCTCCGCATCAAGGAGGATCTCGTCGATCTCGTCACTCATCTTGTACTCCTCAATTGCATTTCACCCCGGCGTGCTTTCAGAACAAGGCTCGTTCAAGAACTCGACACTAAAGTACCGATGGTCTCGCCCCGCACGGCGCGCGCAATATTTCCGTCAACGAGCAGGTTGAAGACCACCAACGGAAGCGCATTGTCACGGCACAAACTGATGGCGGTTGCATCGGCCACCTTCAGGTTTCTGGCAAGTACTTCATCATGAGTCAAGGTCGTGAATCTGGTCGCGGCCGGATTCGTGCGCGGATCAGAGTCATAGACACCGTCGACACCCTTGGCCATCAACACAACCTCAGCGCCAATTTCAAGAGCGCGCTGTGCGGCAGTGGTGTCAGTGGAGAAATACGGCTGACCCAGCCCGGCTCCGAAGATCACAACCCTGCCCTTGTCGAGGTGACGCATCGCCTTGCGCGGGATATACGGCTCAGCAACCTGCCCCATGGTGATGGCCGTTTGGACTCGAGTTTCGACCCCCGCCTTCTCGCAGAAATCCTGGAGAGCAAGACAGTTCATCACGGTGCCGAGCATGCCCATGTAGTCAGCGCGAGCCCGATCCATGCCGCGCTCAGAGAGCTCAGCTCCGCGGAAGTAGTTGCCACCGCCGATCACGACTGCAACTTCGGTGCCGCTGTTGACCACATCGGCGATCTGGCGAGCAATGGACGCCACGACATCAGGATCGACTCCAAGCCCACCGCCACCGGCAAAGGCCTCGCCCGACAACTTCAGGAGCACACGTTGCCAGCCGCCTTGCGGCACAGCAGGCCAAGTGGAGATTGTGCCTTCGAGGGATTCTTGGATGGCCCCTGAACTTGATGCTTGTGCCATCTTCCCGTCCCCTCAGTTGCTCGATCAGACCTTAGTGGGAACTACTGACCAATCTCGAAGCGCACGAAGCCGGTCACGTCTGTGTTCGCCGCGGCGAGCACCTGGGCAACTGACTGCTTCTGCTCCACAACGCTGGCCTGCTCAAGCAGGACGTTGTCCTTGAAGTATGAGTTGACGCGTCCTTCAATGATCTTGGACATGGCCGCCTCGGGCTTGCCTTCTTCCTTGGCAGTTGCCTCTGCGATGCGACGCTCACTTTCGACGACATCGGCTGGCACTTCATCGCGGGTCAGGTACTGCGGACGCATTGCTGCGATCTGCATTGCGGCACCGCGAGCGGCATCCTCTTGGCCTGAGTAGGCCACCATGACGCCAACCTGAGCGGGCAGATCTGAAGATCGACGGTGGAGGTAAACAGTGACAGGGGCGGGCAGCACTGCCACCCGGCCGATCGTAATGACTTCACCGATCACTCCAGCCATTTCAGCGATCGCAGTCGCCGCGGTGCGTCCATCGGACAGAGTTGCGGCATTGACCGCGTCAGCATCAGTCAATTGACCATCAACGACGGCCTGCACGATGGCATCGGCAAGTGCTTGGAAGTCGGCATTCTTGGCGACGAAATCGGTCTCGCACAGCAGCTCAACAAGAGCATTGCCGTTTGCGGCAACCAGTCCGTTGGATGCCTCGCGCTCAGCGCCGCGCTTGGCGGCCTTGGCGGCACCGGAAATGCGCAGTATTTCTACAGCCTTGTCGAAGTCGCCATCGGCTTCCTCGAGGGCGCGCTTGCATTCCATCATTCCCGCGGCGGTGTAGTCGCGGAGCTTCTTGACTTCGACGGCGGTGATATTCGCCATGGCGATGATCCTTTACTGACGTATGAGTGATGCGTGCTTATGAATGACATGGAACCGGTGGCCGTCTGGCTTGCAGACGGCCACCGGGAAAAACTAGACGATCGGAATCTGATCGGCGACTTCTGCCTCGACAACAGGCTCCACGACAACTTCTGCTGCAACAACTGCATCTGCGCCGGCGAGAAGCTCACGCTCCCACTCAGCCAAGGGCTCGGGAGCTGCTTCGGAGATCCCTGCAGCGCGACTGGCGCGAGCCATCAGGCCCTCCGCCACTGCATCTGCGATCACCCGTGTGAGCAATGCAACTGAACGAATGGCGTCGTCATTGCCCGGGATCGGGAAGTCGACCTCATCGGGGTCGCAGTTCGTGTCGAGCACTGCGATGACAGGAATGCCAAGCTTGTGCGCTTCACCGACAGCGATGTGCTCCTTCTTTGTGTCGACGATCCACAGTGCGCTGGGAACCTTGCCCATTTCGCGAATTCCGCCAAGGACCTTCGAAAGCTTGTCCTTCTCACGACGCATCATGAGGAGTTCCTTCTTGGTGAAGCCGGAACCGGCAACATTGACCAGATCCATGTTCTCCAACTCCTTCAAGCGCGATATGCGCTTGGAGACGGTCTGGAAGTTCGTGAGCATGCCGCCGAGCCAACGCTCGTTGACGTAGGGCATGCCAACACGGGTGGCCTGCTCAGCGATCGCGTCGTGACCCTGCTTCTTGGTGCCAACGAACATGATCGTGCCGCCGTGTGCGACGGTCTCTTTCACGTACTCATAGGCACTGTCGATGAAGGCAAGCGACTGCTGCAGATCGATGATGTAGATGCCATTGCGCTCGGTGAGAATGAAGCGCTTCATCTTTGGATTCCAACGACGGGTCTGATGCCCGAAATGCACACCGCTATCGAGTAGCTGGCGCATGGTGACAACTGCCATGACGGCACTCCTTCTATGCGTCATTGCTGACGCTTCGGTTCTTGGCTCAGATCGGCTGATCTGCTCCCCTGATGACCCACCGACTCGCACCCGCCTAAGCGGGACCGAGCAAGTCGTCTCAACCGGAGGGTTGAGCGCGGGATCATGCGAATTCCCCATTTCTGAGGTGGGTGAAGTCTAGGGCAGTTCGACCACTCCTGTGTCCACAGGGCTGCTCGGGGTCAATTTGCTCCCCTGAGGCATTTGCACTCTGGCCAGCGGCTGGCTTCCCGGGCACTCTGGCCAGATGTCGCTTCTCGCAATCATGCTCGTCCTGAGTCAATGGCTGAGCCCCATCCCGGGTGCCCAGATATCGCAGGATTTCGACCCGCCTCACCAATCATGGGGTGCTGGGCATCGAGGAGTGGATTTCGTGGCGACTGTGGGCACCCAAGTCCAGTCGATCGGGCCCGGAACAGTGGTCTTCGTCGGACAGATCGCCGGAAAAGCTGTGATCAGCATCGATCACCCCACACTCGGGCTCAGATCAACCTACGAGCCGGTGACCGCCTCCGTCCACGTTGGAGACCTCGTGCAGTCCGGCGAACTCATCGGCGTCGTCGCGGCGCGGGCCGGACACTGCGCTGGTGTCTGCCTGCACCTGGGGCTCAAAGGACCCACTCTTGGGGACTATCGCAATCCGCTGGACCTCTTCGAAGGCGGATTTGCCGTACTGAAGCCCTTGGCGGGCTAGTCGCTCGCGGCTCGAGGATGCGCCTGATCGAAGGCTGATCTCAAGCGCTCGACTGACACATGCGTGTATTGCTGGGTAGTTGCCAGCGAAGCATGCCCCAACAGCTCTTGCACGGCCCGCAGATCGGCTCCGCCTTCGAGCACGTGCGTGGCCGCGGAGTGCCGCAGGCCATGCGGTGCCAGCCGAGGCAGATGGGCGTCCTGGGTGAGTCTCACGACGACGGAGCGGGCTGCACGCGGATCAAGGCGGTGGCCACGAACCCCGAGAAAGACAGCCGTGGGCGAATTTGGCACTACGAGTGCCTGACGAACATTGATCCAGGCCGCAAGGGCTCTTTCTGCGGGAATGCCGTATGGCACAACTCGCTCCTTGCGACCTTTGCCCAAGACGCGCACTGTGCGCGATTCCCAGGAGATATTCAGGAGGTCAAGGAGACACAGTTCCGAGACGCGCATGCCGGTGCCATAGAGCAACTCCACGATGGCATGGTCCCGGCTCGCCACCGGATCCTGATCGATCGCCCGGCTACCTGCGAACTCCATCAATTTCGTGGCCTCATTCGCATCAAGAATCACTGGGAGCTTGTGCGGAACTCGCGGGCTCTTCAGCCGTCGGCTCGGATCACTTGCAATCAAGCCTCGCCGTTCACACCATGCGGTGAACGCCCGCAATGACGCCGCGCGCCGCGCGATCGTGCTACGTGAATGGCCTGCCAGATGTTGTTCACCCAGCCAATCCCGCAGCAGAGCAAGATCAATCTGCTCAAGTTGCTCGCGGTGTAATGCGCTTGCAAATGTCAGGAGTCCGTTGACGTCGGAGGTGTATGCGCGGACGGTGTGTGCGCTTCGATTGCGTTCCAACACCAAATGACGTTCAAAGCCAGCAAGTGCTTCAGCGAACGCAGGCGCGATCACTTGTTCATTGCTGCTCACCGCTCAATGGTCGCAAAGAATCCTTGAATTCGAAGGCTCAGCCGCGCACAATGCGCCAGCCATCATCGGTGCACATGATGAGGCCCAGCATTTCCAGGGATCCAAGTGCGCCCAGAAGTTCATTTGTTCCAACCCCCGAGGCCAGGAGCAGATCGTGCTGATCAATTGCACGGGAACGTGGGAAGGCATCGAACACTTGCGCCTCAACGGGCCCAAGGGCATCTGTCGGGCGAGCAAGCGACTTTCGATCATCCGCATCACCAGTTGCGGAGATACCAAGGAGCTCCAGAATGTCGGTCCATCCTGATGCCAGAGTTGCAGTGCCTTCGCGAATCAGATGATGACAACCAGCAGACATCGGCGAGGTCACCGGGCCGGGCACTGCAAGAACTGGACGATTCAACTTGTAGGCAGCGTTCGCTGTGGAGGTGGTTCCCGATCGAAACGCGGCCTCGACCACAACAGTTGCACGCGTGAGCGCGGCGATGATGCGGTTGCGGGTGAGAAATCGTTGTCTGCGAGCGTCATTTCCCAAGGGCGATTCGGAGATCAACAGCCCTGTGTCGGCAATGCGGGCGAGCAATTCAGAGTGAGCCCGCGGATACGAAACATCAATGCCAGTCGCAACTACGCAGGCAGTCAGCCCACCAGCAGACAGAACTCCACGATGTGCAGCCGCATCAATGCCATACGCCCCACCTGACACCACCATCCAGCCGGCATCGCTGAGTTGCCCGCTCCAGTCGCGAGCGACGGATTCTCCGTAGGCAGTTGACGCACGTGCACCAACGATCGCTACCGACTTCAAAGCGGCAAGTCGAAGACTTGGAGCGCCCATCACCCAGAGCACAAATGGTCGGGAGGCGCCAAGGTCATCGAGTTGCGAAGGCCATTCAGGGTCACCGCGGGGAACAATCCGAGCCCCAATCGATTCGGCGTGCATGCGAATGGCATCAAGATCGACAGCGCCCAATCGGGCCCGTAGTGCGTCCTCGGCACGATTCCCAACGGCGCCCTCTCGAATACGAAGCACCACCTCTTCTGGGCCTAAATCATCAACGAGAGACCCGATGCGCTGATCGCCCGCCTCTACCACGTGCGCCAAGGTCAGCAATGCATCAGCGGCCGTCCTCAATTGCCCGGCTCCTGATTTCGCAGAGCCAGGGCTATGGAGACTTCCTCCCGGCCGGGCCGGTCGACTTCGGCGAGATCGGCCAAGGTCCACGACAGTCGCAATACCCGATCACTGCCGCGCGGATTGAGCCCTCGCCGCTCGGCCTCGATCAATAGCGCCATCGCCTGGTCCGTCGGCGAGAACTCTGATCGGAGGCGACGCCCTGATATCTGTGCATTGAGCTGCCACTGGTGGGACCGGTAGCGGTGCTTCGCGCGATCACGGGCTACCAGCACCCGCTGCGCAATCACTGCACTCGTTTCGGCATCCGCCATACGCAAATGAGCAGCTGTGGGCCGAGCGACGACGCATCGAATATCAATGCGATCCAGAAGCGGTCCAGACAGTCGTTCGGCGTATCTCCGCTTCGCCATCGGAGTACAGCGACATGACTCAGCACGATCAGTGGCCATTCCACAGGGGCAGGGGTTGGCTGCAATGACCAGTTGAAAGTTCGCGGGAGCCGTCATGCCGCGCTCCACGCGCATAAGCGACAACGAGCCTTGCTCGAGCGGCTGCCGAAGACCCTCAAGACAGGGACGCGCAAACTCAGGAGCCTCATCCAGAAACAGCACTCCACCGTGCGCGAGTGTGACTGCGCCCGGGACAAGCCTGCCCCCGCGCACAGCGCCGAGCATTGCTGCGATCGAAATTGAGTGATGTGGCGCAATGAATGGCGCCTTCGTCATGAGTCCGTGACCAGAGGGCAGTGCCCCCGCGATCGCATGTATTGCCGTGACATCCAGGGCCAGCTCGGCATTCAGCGGCGGCAGAATGCTTGGCACCCGTTGAGCGAGCATCGTTTTGCCAACCCCCGGTGGACCAAACATTGCGATGTGGTGGCCGCCCGCAGCCGCGACCTCCAAAGCCAGCCGTGCAAACTCATGACCGCGGACATCGGAGAAATCCAATGCCTCTGAACTGGGAATCTCAGCTTCGTCTGCTTCAGGAAGTGGCTCTTGCTGAGTTGATCCATTGAGCACGCCGACGAGTTGGCTGAGATTGGCGACAAGCAAGGGCTGCAATCCGGGAATAGCCATGACTGCCCTGGCATTGCCCGGACACACTGCCACGCGCACAAAGCCCGCACGCGAGGCAGCGATCGCTGCGGCAAGGGCGCCCGGAACGGGACGAACACCACCATCGAGACCAAGTTCGCCGATGAAAGTGACGTCTGGCGCAGTAGCACCGAGTTGCTGTGTTGCCTGCAAGATGCCAACCGCTATCGGGAGGTCCAAGCTGGTGCCAGTCTTTGGCAAGTCAGCTGGTGAGAGCCCAATGGTGACTCGAGAGTTTGGCCACACCAGACCAGAGTTGACGATCGCCGAACGGACTCGCCAACGAGATTCGGCCACCGACAACTGCGCTAGTCCCACCACCCCAACGCTCGGAAGCCCTTGGGAGACATCGACTTCAACCTTCACCATGAGCGCCGCTATTCCTGCTGGTGTCACTCCCCACACCTGAGCCAGCGTCATGCGCCCACGGAACGAAGATGCTCAATCTCCGGGGCTCCCCACGCCGGTTGCACAATGCAGATGACGTCTATCCGCACTTCGGGAACATGAGCCTCGTGAGCAAGGAGCCAGCGAAATGCCAGATGTCGAAGTCGACGCAATTTACGTACGGTGATGGCCTCAGCGGGCGAACCAAGTTGGTACGAACTGCGGGTCTTGACTTCGCAGATCACCAGGACGTGCCCGTCGCGCGCGACGATGTCGATCTCACCCACATCACATCGCCAATTGCGATCCAGGATTTCCAGCCCCTGCTGCTTCAGGAACTCTTCAGCAACTTCCTCGCCATACTTACCGAGCGCCTGACTGCGTCGCATGCAATACCTCCAGCAGTGATGCTGAACGTTGAGCGCCGATACGAGGGAGCGCAGCGAACACTCTGTGGAGCTCGTACCAGTTGCCAATTGCTGGGGACAACTACTGGTGAGCGACTCCCGGCAAATTCCACGAGCGCCGGTGTTGCGCACAGGCACCGAATTCGGCGAGCGCCGCGATATGCGCAGGCGATGCGTAGCCCTTGTTGTCCTGCCAGCCATACGAGGGAAATTCACGCGAGAGTCGGGTCAGTCGTTCATCACGTTCAACCTTGGCAAGCACGCTTGCTGCTGCCACGCTCGCGCACGACTGATCCGCCTTGACCTTTGTCACGACTTCTGGAACGGAGTCGAGCAAACCAGCCGCCAACTCCACAAAGGAGACCTGTTCTGGAGGAGTCAGCCAATCGTGGCTTCCGTCGAGCAGTACGACTTCAGGGATTTCGCGAAGAGCGAGCAAGGCTCGATGACCAGCGATGCGCAATGCGCCAATGATGCCGACCTCGTCGATCTCATCCGGACTGGCGTGGCCAACGCCGAAATCAACGGCCCAGGCCTTGATCCTGGGCACGAGAATATTGCGTGCATTCGGCGTGAGCTCTTTGCTGTCTCGTACTCCAGCCAAGGGTTCCCGAATGCTCCGATCAACAACGACAACACCCACACTGACTGGGCCCGCGAGGGCTCCCCGCCCCACTTCGTCCATTCCGGCGACCCTCGAATGGCCAGCTTTCACCAGACCGTGCTCGACGCGCAGAGTAGGACTGTTCACAATTCCGGTGTAGTGCTCTGATTCTGCAAAGCCGGGTCACCGAAGATGTCGGGTATTGACAGATACGTGAAGCGGTTCAATGGCCACACGACCACGAAGGCTCGCCCGACAACATCCTCCAGCGGAACGCCACCGCTGTTCACGTCGAGGTGGTAGCGCGAGTCGCGAGAGTTTCCGCGGTTGTCACCCATGACAAACACAGAGTCAGCTGGGACCTTCACATCGAACTTGACCTGATTGGTCGGCTGAATGACGTAACTCTCATTGAGCGGGACGCCATTGAGCACGATGCGCTGCAGTTTGTCACAGCACACGACATGGTCGCCCGCAATGCCGATGGCGCGCTTGACGAGATCACTGCCACTGTCGCTTGGAAGCAGGCCGATGAACATCAATCCGGTATGCAAGGCACCGCGTATCCCGTTTGCCGCCGGCCCAGGATCGCCAAGCCAACCGCCCGGATCCTTGAAGACCACCACCTCGCCACGCGACACTCCGCCAAAGTGCGTAGTGATTTTGGAGGCGATGATGCGGTCATTGGGCAACAGGGTGTTTTCCATCGACTCACTGGGCACGTAGAAAGCCTGAACGAGAAACGCACGCACAAGGGCCGAGAGCACAAGAGCGACAATGATGATGATGCCGAACTCGCGGACCCCAGCGAGGAAGCCATTTGGTGTCTTAGCCTTTGGCTGCACTGCTGCCGGCTCGATTTGTGGGTCGCTCACTGCGACACCTTTGCATAGGTGTCTGGAATCGAAACTGCACCCCAGAGCGCAGGCGGCCAGACAACAGCCATGACTCGGCCCACGACCTTGGACTCAGGCACCATTCCCCCACCCGGATCACCCAGGTGCGCGCGAGAGTCTGCACTTTGCGATCGATGATCACCCAGCACCCAAAGCTTGCCCTCCGGCACGATCACATTGAAGGCAATGGTGCTGGCCGGATCCCCTGGGTAGATATACGGCTCATTCAAAGCGTGGCTATTGACGAGAACTCGACCCTGTACATCGCAACATTGCACTCGATCCCCAGGCAGACCGATGACTCTCTTCACAAAGTCATTGCCGTCTGGCGCAATGACTCCGAAGGATTGACCAAGAGAAGTCAGCAGACCCGTGATCGGATCACGACGGGTCACGCTGTCTGCTGCTACGAAGGAGTCAGTGCCATCAAAGACGATGACATCACCGCGCTCAATTGCACGCAGGTGATACACAAAGCGATTGACGAGCACTCGATCGCCGACCCGCAGAGTGTTTTCCATTGAACCCGAGGGAATGGAGAACGGCTTGGCAATGAAGGTCGTGAACAGCACGACCAGGAGCACAGCCCCCAGCAGGGTCAGTGGAAGATCCCACCGAGAAGTCTTGCCCACAGAGCGGGCGACTAGCCCTCTGTCTTGGTCGGTACCGCGTCGCGCTTCTCGCGGATCTTGGCCTTCTTGCCACGCAGATCGCGGAGGTAGTACAACTTGGCCCGGCGGACATCTCCACGCATGACCAACTCGATCTTTTCAATGATCGGTGTGTGCAACGGGAAGGTACGCTCGACGCCAACGCCGTAAGAAACCTTGCGGACCTGGAAAGTCTCACCAACGCCGGAACCGGAAATTCCGATGACCACACCCTGGAAGACCTGAACACGAGTCTTATTGCCTTCCACAACCTTCACGTGCACCTTGACGGTGTCACCGGCGCGGAAATCTGGCAGATCGGTCCGCAACGAGGCGGCGTCAACAGCATCAAGGGTCTTCATGATCATCACTTCCTGCAAGCGCCACAGGCCGCCCACACATGGATAAGAGGAGAATTGCACCCAAGAACCGAATCCCCTGTGGCAGAGCACCGGCGAGCTGGGCTGGTGAAGTGTGCCATATCGGGCCGCACTCCCCCAAACTCGCCTCCCAGGCCTCGAACTGCAAGCATGGGCGAGACAAGCTGGAGGAGACAATCCGATGAGCACGCACCCACGAGCTGGGCAAGTGGCGCTGAATGAGGATCTCGTGCTGATTCCGAACCTCATTACCTCCTATTACACCTTGCACCCAGACCCCAAGGAGCCCTCGCAGCAGGTGAGTTTTGGCACCTCAGGTCATCGAGGCAGCGCCCTGACCCTGTCCTTCAATGAGGACCATATTGCCGCTGTCTCCCAGGCGATCTGTGATCACCGCAAGGCAGTTGGCATCGCCGGGCCCTTGTTCATGGGCAGCGATACTCATGCGCTGAGCGCTCCTGCCTGGTCAACAGCTCTGCAGGTATTCGCAGCAAATGCTGTTCGAGTGCAGGTAGATGCGGAGTTCAACATCGGCAAGGGCCACACCCCGACTCCCGCTGTATCGGTGGCGATCCTTGTTCACAACCGCGCGCTTGCTGAAACCAGTGCTGGCCGTTCCGATGGCGTGGTGATCACTCCGTCACACAACCCGCCAAAAGATGGCGGATTCAAATACAACCCACCAAATGGTGGCCCGGCCGGTTCGGACATCACTGGCGATATCCAGGCACGAGCAAACGCATATCTGACTGCCGGCCTAGTTGGCGTGCGCCGAGTGCCTCTGCGCGCGGCCATGGCCGCCAGCACTACTTCCTTGTACGACTTTCGAGGCAACTACGTAGCCGAGCTCGACAAGGTCATCAATATGAACGCGATCAAAGCCGCCGGCATCCGGATCGGTGCTGACCCGCTTGGTGGAGCAAGCGTGGACTACTGGCCTGCCATTGCCGAGAAGTACCAGCTCGACATCACCGTTGTTCACCCTTTCGTGGACCCGACTTGGGCCTTCATGACTCTGGATTGGGATGGGCGGATTCGGATGGATTGCTCGTCGCCCTTTGCGATGGCATCACTGATTGACAATCGAGCGCTGTATGACATTGCCACCGGAAACGACGCTGATTCCGACAGGCACGGAATCGTGACTCCCGACGGCTTGATGAATCCGAATCACTACTTGGCCGTCAGCATCGACTACCTCTTCAAGCAGCGCACGAACTGGCCGTCGGGCGCGGGCGTGGGCAAGACGATTGTCAGCTCGAGCATGATCGACCGGGTGGCGCAATCCTTGGCCCGACCCCTCTTGGAGGTTCCAGTCGGCTTCAAGTGGTTTGTGCCAGGTCTCCTCGATGGCAGCCTGGGCTTCGGAGGCGAAGAAAGCGCCGGGTCTTCGTTCCTTCGCCTGGATGGCTCAGTCTGGTCAACAGACAAGGACGGCATCATTGCGGCGTTGCTTGCTTCAGAGATGCTTGCGACCACTGGTGTGTCACCTTCAGTGCGCTATCGCGAACTCACCCAGCAGTTCGGGGATCCGGTCTACGAGCGCATCGATGCACCAGCGACTCGCGGGCAGAAGGCGGTGCTCGGGGCTTTGTCGGCATCTGCAATCACCGCAACCGAGCTCGCAGGCGAGGCGATCACCAGCGTTCTCACCGAAGCGCCGGGCAACGGTGCACCCATCGGCGGACTCAAGGTGACATCTGAGCATGGCTGGTTCGCCGCACGCCCATCCGGAACTGAGGATGTCTACAAGATCTATGCCGAGTCCTTCACAAGCGCCGAGCATTTGAAGGAGATTCAAGTTCAGGCGCAGGCGCTGGTGGATGCAGCAATTAACTGAGGTCTGAGCGCATCTGGTCTGAATGTAGTTGGGCTGTGCGGGCCCTGGATTGCTCTGCCCGCCACTGATCGATGCGGCCATGGTGACCACTGAGCAGCACTTCAGGCACATCAAGCCCGCGCCAGGACTGTGGTCTGGTGAAGACCGGACCTTCAACAAGTTCGCCGGACTGATCGATGCTGAATGAATCGTCAACTGCGCTGACTTCATTGCCAAGCACGCCGGGAAGAAGACGGCCGATGGCTTCGATCATGACCATCGCGGCCACCTCACCTCCAGCCAGGACGTAGTCACCAAGGCTGACTTCGGCCACACCATCCCAATCTGCAGCGGTGCTGTAGAACGCGGCCAGTCGGGCGTCGATGCCTTCATAGCGCCCGCACGCGAATACCAGCCAAGGATGCTCACTCCACTGCTGGGCGGTGGCCTGCCGGAACCTGGCACCTGATGGAGTCGGGATGACCAATTTCGGCCTCGCTTCGGCGCCAGCTCGGATGCCATCAAGTGCATTGCCCCACGGCTCAGGGCTCATCACCATGCCTGGCCCACCGCCGTAGGGAGTGTCATCGACGGTGCGATGCCGATCTGTCGTCCATTCACGAAGATCATGAATGCGCAGATCGATCGTGCCGGAGTCGACTGCCTTGCCGATCAACGAGAGTCGCAATGGACCCAAGTAATCGGGAAATATCGACACGATGTCGATCCGCATCAGCGCACCGAGTTCACGGGGAGTCAAGAATCTCGAACAGGCCTGATGGTGGGTCGATCACAATGCGACGCCCGGCGATATCCACCATTGGGACGAATTGATGAATGAACGGCACCAGTGCTTCGGGGGCATCCGGGCGAGTGATGGCCAGCAAATCCTGGCTGGGCAGATGAATGACCTCGCGAACGGTGCCCACTGGCTCTCCCGTTACCAGTTCAACTGCGCAGCCTTCGAGGGCATCGTCGTAGAACTCTTCTGGATCTTCAGGCAGCTCATCGAGGGGACGATCAATCTCGAGAAGGACCCCGCGCAGAGTCTCAGCGCCTTCGCGGTCGTGAACGCCTTCAAAGCTAAGCAAGAGGCGACCAGAATGCCAATGGGTCTGCTCGACTCTCAAGAATCGAGCAGACCCATCAACAACAAATTCAGCGCCGGGAGTGAACCGGCGATCAGGCTCGTCTGTACGAAGCTCGATCGTGACAACTCCGCGAACACCGTGTGGCTTTCCTATGCGGCCAACAACGACGCGCATCTTCAGTTAGCGCTCAGCAACATCGAGGAAATCGATGCGTACGCCGCGTCCGCCATTGAGCGCAGCGAGCACATTGCGCAGAGCTGTTGCCGTGCGCCCACCTCGGCCGATGACTCGACCCATGTCCTCAGGGTTGACGCTCACATTGAGCGTGGCTCCGCGACGTTGGGACTTCTCGGAAACGTTGACATCTTCAGGATTATCGACAATGCCCCGCACCAGATGTCCAAGAGCCTCTTCGAGCATCAGGCCGAGGTCTCTTCTGCTGGTGCCGCTTCTGCTGCAACCTCGGCGACTGCTTCAGCAACCTCAGCCTCAATCACGGCCTCGACGACAGCCTCGACTGCAACTTCTTCGGCTATGGCCTCAACGACTACTTCAGTTGCGGCTTCCTCAGCAGCGACTGCAGCAACCGGCGCGGCAGCAACGTCGAGCTTTGGCTTCTTGGTCACCTTGGGCTCATTGGCGGCCTCGGCAACAGCGGCCTCGAACACGAGAACCTTGGAAACCTTGGGCTCGGCAACCTGAAGGGTGCCTTCAGCGCCGGGCAGACCCTTGAACTTCTGCCAGTCTCCGGTGACCTTCAAGATGGCCTCGACTGCCTCGGTTGGCAGAGCGCCAACGCCGAGCCAGTACTGCACGCGCTCAGAGTCAACCTTGATCAGACTCGGATTCTGCAAAGGCTGGTAGATGCCGACCTCTTCAATGGCACGGCCATTTCGGGCGGTGCGAGCGTCGGCGACGACGATTCGGTACTGCGGTGCGTGGGTCTTGCCAAGGCGCTTGAGCTTGATCTTTACGGCCACGGTGGGCTTGTCTCCTGTTAGGTGAGGCGGTGCGAGCTCACGACTGAGTGGGGACACAGAGGCGGGCCAAAACCTTGCGGGCTGTCATGTCAGCAGATGAGAGGGTCGACTGACTCAACAATTGCCCGCTCATTCTGCCAGATGCCGCGTCCTGCTGCGACCAGGCCCTCTGTCAGTGCTACTGACCGAGCATCTTCTTCAGATCGGGGGGCAAAGTACCCAGATTCGGTGGCGTCGTGACCGCCGAAGAGTCGCCTGGTTGCGCCCGCTTTGCGGGGTTGCCACTTCTGCCCTTGGCTCCTTTGGCGGGGCGCTCTTGCTTGGCCATTCGGCCCTTGGACTTCTTGCCTGCACCGGCGCCGAAGCCCGGCATGCCGGGCAGTGTCGGCATCCCGCCCTTGCCTGCTTGTTTCATCATGACCTGAGCCTGCGCAAACCGCTCCATCAGGCTGTTGATCTCGCTGACTTGAGTACCTGATCCCTTGGCGATTCGCACTCTGCGGGAGGCGTTGAGCAGCTTGGGGTCTTTACGTTCTGCTGGAGTCATCGACAAGATGATGGCGGCGACGCGATCCAGATCCCGATCGTCAATCTGATCGAGCTGAGCTTTCATGTTGCCCATGCCGGGAAGCATTCCGAGCACACTTGACAGTGAGCCCATCTTCTTGACGGCCTGCATCTGCTCCAGGAAATCCTCGAGGGTGAAGTCCTCCCCCTTGGCGACCTTTGCAGAAAGCCGCTCGGCCTGATCAGAGTCAAAGGCTCGCTCAGCCTGCTCAATCAGAGTGAGGACATCCCCCATATCCAGGATCCGGCTGGCCATCCGCTCGGGATGGAAGACCTCGAAATCCTCGAGCTTCTCGCCAGTTGATGCGAACATGATCGGCGCGCCCGTGACGCTCTTGACTGACAACGCGGCGCCACCACGCGCATCACCATCGAGCTTGGTGAGCACGACTCCGTCAAAGCCGACATTGGTCATGAACTCTTCGGCCGTGCGCACCGCGTCCTGACCGATCATGGCGTCAACGACGAACAGCACTTCGTCCGGCTGGGCTGCATCGCGAACCTTGCGGAGTTGATCCATGAGCTCGGCATCGATGGCCAGGCGCCCCGCGGTATCCACGATCACCGTGTCATAGAGCTTGGCTTCAGCGAAGGCTCGCGCATCGCGGGTCACCTTGACCGGATCGCCGACTCCGCTGCCTGGCTCAGGGGCGAACACCGCCGCGCCAGCGCGCTGCGCCACCACCTTGAGCTGATCAACGGCGTTGGGCCTTTGGAGATCAGCAGCTACGAGCAAGGGGGTGTGCCCCTCGCGCTTCAAAGCGACGGCGAGCTTGCCCGCAAGTGTCGTCTTTCCTGCGCCTTGCAAACCCGCCAGCAAAATGACCGTCGGGGGCTTCTTGGCATATCTGATGGTTCTGGTTTCACCACCAAGAATGGTGACCAACTCCTCGTGCACGATCTTGACAACCTGTTGCGCGGGGTTGAGTCCACCGGTAACTGAGACTTCCAGCGCTCTGGTCTTGACCACCGCACAGAATTCCCGAACGACGGGTAGGGCAACGTCGGCCTCGAGTAGGGCGATGCGAATTTCACGGACGGTCGCATCGATATCGGCCTCGGAGAGCCGGCCTTTGCCACGGAGTCCCTTGAATGTCGCTGCGAGGCGATCTGAGAGGTTGCCAAACACAGGGTTCAGGGTAATGGCTGTAAGAGTTCGCCCAGCACAGTCACCTTCACCGCAGCAGCGTGCTGCTCGCTGAGGGCCTGGCCATTGCGGTCAACCAGAAAGAAGACATCAACTGCGTCTGAGCCAAGTGTCTGAACACGAGCTCCAGTGATCGCCGCATCCGTCGAGGCAATTGCCCGCGAGATTCGGTAGAGCAGACCAGGTGCGTCATGGGCACGAACCTCAAGAACAGTCGAGCGCTCAGATGCTGTTTCGATGACATCGATGCGTGGGGCAGCTGCTTGAACATTGGGGCTGTACGCCTCATCGCGTTTGCGCAGTCGCTCCGCCACATCAAAGGAGCCGTCGATTGCCCGCCGAAGTTCTTCACTCAGCAGTTCGATCCCGGGCGGATCTCCGAAGATGGGCTGCACATTCCACAATTGCACTGCGCGATCACCATCTGTCACGACTTGGGCTGATCTCACTTGGAGTCGGTGAACCGCGAGCACGCCGGCCACGGTGGCGAGCAGGCCAATGCGGTCGGGCGCGGCCAAAGTGAGCTCGTAGCCGTCCTCCGCGTTAGCCATGACCACCCAGATGCCATCATGATCAATCGCGACTTGCTGATCATCAGTCAGATGCGGCAACTGCGGCAGTGGCCGGCCGGCAATTGCCTCATGCGTGCGCATCACCAGTTCGTCGACAAGATTCTTGCGCCAAGCCGTCCACATTGATGGACCGGTGGCTATGGCATCAGCCTGAGTCAGCGCCGCAAGGAGGTCCAGGATCTGTGGATCCGCAATACGTTCGGCCACATACGCAATCGTGGCTGGATCGGCTAGGTCCCTTCGGGTCGCGATCTCCGACAACATGAGATGATGCAAGACCAGTAGTGACACGATGCCAATGTCGGCAGCCCCGTAACCCATGGATTTCATCACGCTGACAACGAGAGTTGCCCCCAGCTCGCTGTGGTTGCCAACGCGTGCTTTGCCAAAATCGTGGAAGAGAGCACCGAGCAGCAACAGATCGGGGCGATCCACATTGCGAGTGAGCGCACTGGCCTGCACTACGCATTCGATGAGGTGCCGATCGACGGTGTACTTGTGCAAGGCGTTGCGCTGAGGCGCGGCGCGAACGACATCCCACCCTGGAATCAACCGCGATATCACTCCTGCTTGATCCAGGGCTTCCCACACTTGCACTGTCGCAGTGCCAGCTCCCAAGAGCGACAGGAAGGCATCACGCGCCGGTTGAGTCCACGGATCTGGCAGCGGTCCACTTTCCTGTGCGAGCCGACTGACCGTATGCGGAGCCAAAGGAATGCCTGCCTGCGCAGCCGCGGCCGCGGCTCGCAGGATGAGCACTGGGTCCTTTTCGGGACGGGCTTCAATCGCCAGCACAGCTTCGCCGGCCTGCACCACAACACCTTCAGTCAGCGGCACCCGCTCAGGGCTCCCCTTGCGCACGGGACGCATGCTGAAGCGCGAGGATCGCACCGTGAGGCGATCGACTCGATGCCAAGTCGTGTCGGATGAATACGCAATGGCACGGGCCGCTGTGTAGACACCGCGCAAGAGATCATCGGCATCACCCACTCCAAGGGCGTTGGCAACCGCATCCTGTTCCTGCAGCAGCAGGCGATCGCTACTTCGGTGACTGACTTGGTGCAGTGCATCGCGAACATCAAGAAGGTAGTCAACGCCTTCCTGCCAGTACGAGTGTGTGATGTCGGTGATCCACGAAGCGGCTATAGCGCGCAGCACCGTGGCTTCGCGAAGACCGCCATAGGCCTCTTTGATGTCTGGCTCAAGCATGGTGTTGAGCTCTCCGAAGAGTTCTTTGCGCTGATCAACGAGCAAGCGCAAATCACCGATTCGCTTCGGCGCAGTGGCACGCCAATCGGCATATATGGCCTTGCGCAACTGATCGCCAATGGTGACGTCCCCTGCAATGACGCGGAGGTCAAGCAGCCCGAGGATGACTTTGATGTCCTCGCTGGCCAATCGTCTGGCTTCGGCAACAGTGCGCACACTGTGATCAAGGGCGATGCCCGCGTCCCAAATTGGGTACCAGAGTTCTTGGGCGATGGCGGCAGCCCTGCGCGGATCAATGCGGTGCAAGAGCACCAAATCCAGATCGCTGCCCGGGGCAAGTTCGCCGCGGCCATGGCCGCCAACAGCAACCAGGCACACACCATCGGCAAGTGGATGCGAGTCCTTGAACACCTGGGCCAGCCAGGCGTCAGTGAGTTCGGTCAAAGCAGTGCGACGTCCTGGACCAAATGGCCCAGGACGTCGCACGATGGCTTCACGTGCGCTGACGAACTCAGCATCGACGCGCATCAATAGCCCGGTGAAATTACAGTGCGTCCGCGCCGCGCTCGCCGGTACGAACCCGAACGACGGCTTCGACTGAGGAGACCCAGACCTTGCCGTCGCCGATGCGTCCAGTCTGGGCCGCAGCAACAATTGCGTCGACTACGCGGTCAGCATCGACGTCGTCAACGACGACCTCAACACGAACCTTTGGCACAAGGTCAACCGTGTATTCAGCGCCACGGTAAACCTCAGTGTGTCCGCGCTGCCGGCCAAAGCCGGAAGCCTCTGACACGGTCAGGCCGTGGATACCCGCAGCCTCCAGTGCACCCTTGACATCCTCGAGCTTGAACGGCTTGATGATTGCGGTGATCAACTTCATGTCTAGCCTTCCTCTGAGTTCGATGCTGCGTGTCCCATGCCGGCGAAGACGCCGCCGCCACCTGACTCCCCAAGCTCGTATCCGGTTTCTGCGTGCTCAGAGACATCGATGCCGGTGATTTCCTGCTCTTCGGTAATCCGAATGCCCATGACCAATTTCAGGATATAGGCGATGATCAACGTCAGGATCCCCGAGTACAGGAGTACGGCGAACGCACCGACTGCTTGCTTGCCAAGTTGATCGAAGCCACCACCGTAGAAGAGCCCATTGACACCTGCAGGTGCATCCTCCGTAGCGATGAAACCGATGAGCAGAGTGCCGACCATGCCACCCACGAGGTGGACGCCAACAACGTCCAGTGAGTCATCGAACTTGAAGAGGTACTTCAAGCCAACTGCCAGAGCACAAAGCACACCGGCAATGAGACCCATCAGGAGAGCGCCGAGTGGGCTGACTGCGGAACAGGATGGCGTGATGGCCACAAGCCCGGCAACAACACCGGATGCAGCACCAAGCGAGGTGGCATGTCCGTCACGAATCTTCTCTGTGATGAGCCAGCCGATAGCTGCCGCACAGGTTGCCGCAAAGGTGTTGACGAAGACGACCGAGGCCGTGTTGTCAGCAGCAATTTCCGAGCCTGCGTTGAAGCCGAACCAGCCGAACCAGAGCAGAGCAGCACCGATCATCACCAAAGTGAGGTTGTGTGGACGCATTGGCGACTTAGGCCAACCGACTCTCTTGCCCAAGACGATACAAAGCGCAAGACCGGCCACACCGGCATTGATATGGACCGCGGTACCGCCGGCGAAGTCGATCACGCCGTACTTGTATAGCCAGCCGCCGTTGTCACCAGCAAGGTCGAATACCCAGTGAGCAACGGGGAAGTACACGACCGTTGCCCAGATCCCTGCGAAAATCAGCCAAGCGGCGAATTTCATGCGGTCTGCGACAGCACCTGCGATAAGTCCGACGGTGATGCAGGCGAACATCGCCTGGAAGGCGACGAATCCCATCACAGGGACGGTGGCCTCTGGGTTATCAGCCATCAAGCCTTGGAGGCCCCAATACTGACTGATGTTGCCGAGCCAGCCGTGCTGTCCATAGGAATCGCCAAAGGACATCGAGTAGCCGTAGAGCACCCACAGGACACCGACGATGAACAGTGCACCCATAACCATCATGAGCATGTTGAGGACGGACTTCATGCGGACCATGCCGCCATAGAAGAAGGCCAGCCCAGGGATCATGAGCAACACCAGCGCTGAGCTGGTGAGCAGCCAGGCGGTATTGCCTGAATTCAAAGCCGAATCCATTCCAGTCTCCTTTCGAACCACAGAGTGATCGGTCGCGTAATCGACAAGCGGAGGTTCTCGTTCGCAGGTTTCCCTTGGCTGCGCAGATGATTACCGTCCTGTCACATATTTGGTGACTAAGTAACGGATGTGTTAACGCTTAGGACTCAGGCGGACATTATTCGGCGTATTTCGCCAAGGTCGCCATCATCATCGTGGACCACATCTCAGCAAGACCGTCGCGCTTTTCATCCGAAAGTTCCTGATACGACATCGCCGTCACGCCAAGGACAAGGCCGAGGGCGATCACTGACATCGTGGCCGCTTCGTCGCGCGTAAAGACCGCACCTTTATAGGCCATCAAGACATTGGCGAACTCTTCGACCAATTCGGTTCGGATCTTCTCGATGCGCCGTGCCACGCCGGGGTTGATACGGGCGTGTGAGAGAGCCTCCAAGCGAGCCCATCTGATGTCATCGCGATCGCGACTGAAGATCTGGCGAGCTTGGTTTCGGATGGCAATACGCAATTCAGCTGGCTCTGTCGGGAAATCAGCCAGGCCAGCGAGATCTTGGGCAACCAGTCCCTGGTAGATCCGGCCATAGCCCTCGGCGATCAAATCCTCGCGGTCATCGAAATACTTGTAAATGAGCGCGGCACTGACCTTGGCCTCTTTGCAGATCTCTGCAACGCGAATATCTCGGCCAGCTCTCAGGGCTCTTTCGGTAGCCAAAAGCAGTCGCTCGCGGCCATTGGGCACGTCAACGATCGCGGGATCAGCCACTGACTATCGCCTCCACAAATGCAACGGCATCAAACAGTGCCAGATCGTCGGGCCCTTCGCCCAGCCCGACTAATTTCACTGGCACTCCCAATTCACGCTGAACGGCGATCACGATACCGCCGCGGGCTGTTCCGTCGAGTTTGGTCAGGACAACTCCAGTGATTTCGACGACTTCCGCGAACACGCGCGCCTGCACGAGACCATTTTGCCCAGTGGTGGCATCGAGCACGAGTAGCACTTCGTCAACTGGTGATTGCTTCTCAATGACTCGCTTTACCTTGCCAAGTTCATCCATGAGGCCGGTCTTGGTGTGCAAGCGTCCTGCAGTATCGATAACAGCGGTGTCAATATCAGCCGCCGTTGCAGTTGACACTGCGTCGAAGGCCACCGCCGCCGGATCGCCTCCTTCTGGGCCACGCACAACTGCCGCTCCGACGCGATCACCCCAGGTCTGCAATTGCTCTGCTGCCGCTGCTCTGAAGGTGTCGGCCGCTCCGAGCAGGACCGATTGATCTTGGGCGATAAGCAATCGGGCCAATTTGCCTGTCGTCGTGGTCTTGCCCGTGCCGTTGACGCCGACGACCAGCACAACTGCCGGTCGGCCGTCCACCTTGGTCACCAAAGAGCGATCGAGGTTTGGATTGACAAGCTCGAGCAGGCCTTCGCGCAGCAGTTGGGTGAGGCGATCAACGCTACGCCCACCTTCGACCTGGACGTCAAGGCGAAGCTTGGCGATCAATTCGGTAGTTGGGCCTATGCCGAGATCTGCGGCGAGCAGGGTCTCTTCGATTTCATCCCAAGTGTCACTGTCGAGTTGATCGCGACTGAGAAGTGCAAGCAGACCCTTGCCAATTGCAGTATTCGAGCCGGCAAGCCGCGCGCGAAGGCGCTGCATGCGGCCAGTTGCTGATTCAGGAATTTCAAAGCCGAAAGACTCCAACTCGTCACTGGGTATTGGCTCTTGATAGGCGGGCTCAGTCCAACTCGACCCCTCGCCAGCGTTGGCGCCCACATCAGCGATTGGAATTGGCTCATCGCTGTCGATTGGCGCTCGACCAAAGGTGATGAGTTCTTCTGCGCTCTCGCGCGATCCTCGAGTGACAACGGCATAGACAAGTGCCACAACCACAACCAGGACGATCAGGACACTGAGCGCGACCCACAGTTGGGTGCTCATGATGCTGTTGCCGCCTCACGAAGCCGTTGCCCGATGACCTGCGTGACTCCATCGCCTCGCATCGAGACTCCGTAGAGCGCATCAGCAATTTCCATCGTGCGCTTTTGGTGGGTGATGACTATCAACTGTGAACCTGTACGCAGCTCGTCAATGATGTCGATGAGGCGACCAAGATTGATATCGTCAAGGGCAGCCTCAACTTCGTCAAGGACATAGAACGGACTTGGGCGTGCTTTGAAGAGCGCAACCAGAAAGGCGACGGCAGTCAGCGATCGCTCGCCACCAGACAGCAGGGAAAGCCGCTTGATCTTCTTTCCGGGCGGTCGTGCTTCGACGTCGACACCAGTGGTCAACATGTTGCTTGGATCGGTCAGAATCAGCCGACCCTCCCCCCCCGGGAAGAGTCGACTGAACACTCCTTCAAACTCGCGTTCGATTTCGACGTAGGCCTCGGTGAATACCTGCTCTACACGGGCATCGACTTCTTTGATGATGTCGAGCAGATCATCACGCGTGCGTCGAAGGTCATCGAGCTGCTCGGATAAGAACTGATGACGCTCTTCCATAGCTGTGAATTCTTCAAGTGCCAGAGGATTGACGCGACCGAGCAATGCCAATCCTCGCTCGGCTGCCCTCAGCCGCTTCTCCTGCTCGGCGCGAACGTATGGGTAGGGCTCCGGCTTCGGCGCATCGGCTGGAATTTCGTCACCGGGAACCGTTGGGCTCGGCGGGACGAGTTGATCGGGGCCATATTCCTCGAGAAGGACCTCGGCTTCAATGCCGAATTCCTCCATCGCTCGATCAGTCAATTGCTCAATGCGCATGCGCTGTTCGGCACGCGTGACTTCATCGCGATGCACGCTGTCCTTGAGCAGATCGAACTCGACGGCAAGTTCGCGAATGCGTCCTCGCACAATGGTGAGGCGTTCGTCACGACTCTTGCGAATTCGCTCGGCACCAGTGCGCTCGTTGCTCGCGATAGCTACGGAAGCCTCGGTGCGAGAAAGTGCCGCGCGCGCGCCATTGAGCACGGCAACAGCAACGATGAGATCGCGCGCGCGTTGCTCGCGACGTTGGACCGCAGCTACTCTGGCTTCGCGTTCGGCCGCTGCGGCTCGTTCGAGTTGGTCGGCGCGAATACCTACGGCGCCCAGACGCTCTTCACCAGTGCGCAGCGAAAGGCGCGCTTCAACCTCGAACTGCCGGGCCACAACGGCCTGCTGGGCCAATTCGCCTCGTTGATCCGCGCCAAGGTCTGTGTCGGGTTCACTTTGCGCCGCGGCCAGGCGCGCGACGAGTTCGTCGTGGTGAGCCAAGTCGGTCGCGTTGGCAATCTTACCAGCGGCGAGAGCTGATTTGAGTCGATCAGCCTCGGCGCTGGCCGATCGCGCGATCTGACCAAGTTGTCCCAGCTGTTCAGCGACGGCCGCCATGCGGGCGTCAGACTCGTGGAGGCCCGAAAGGGTTGCCTCAACCTGAGTTGCTGCCTGTGCTTGAGTCTGTCGTGCTGCCACCATGTCAAAGCGGGCACGCTCAGAGGCATGCACGGCTTGTTGCAAAGCGGCAGAAGTCTCGTCGTACGCGGCTTGCACCTCAAGCAGACTCAAGGTGCTCTGCGAGCCGCCGTGCACCACATCGCGCGCGAAAATGTCACCCACTGGTGTAACAAAAGTGAGTTCTGCGTGCAACTGAGATTGCGTTGCCGCTTGATCGACGTCACCAATGAGCACGACACCGTCCAGGAGCCGATCAACGGCCGATGTCAAAGCTTCATCACAGGTGACCTGCTGGCGCAGCCACTGCCCTACTGGCGCGGGTCCTCGGAGCGGTGAAGGCGCCGTTGGCTCGTGCGAGGCAATGACGAGTGCTGCGCGTCCGGCATCTCGCTCTTTCAACAGAACTATTGACGTAACGGCCGCTTCTACGCCTCGCACAACAACGGCGTCGGCAAGATCACCCAGGATCGCGGCGACTGCCCCTTGCGCACCCGATTCGATATGCAGTTGAGACGCGAGAGTTCCGAGCATCCCCGGAAGTCGATCGCCTTCGGCCACCAGGACCCCGCCAGCGTCCTTGCGCATCAGGGACATCGACAGCGCCTCGAGACGCGCCGAAAGCGCGGCTCGCTCCCGCTCGCTGCGTGCTTCCACTCCGCGGAGTCGCTCGACCTCGGCGTCGGCCGCGACCAGAGCCGATTCGGCATCCTCATGGCGTGCGTCGAGACCAAGTTCACCCTCGTCAAGCCCGGCGACCTGAACCTCAATCGACTGGAACTCAGACATGGCTTGTTCGCTGCGTGCCGTGGCTTCGCCTATGGCCCCGCTCAAACGCTCGAGTTCATGCGCGCGCGCTTCAACTCGCGAGTGCGCCGCATTGACCAGCCCAGTGAGCCGGACCAAACCCTCGCGACGATCAGCTGCTGCTCGCTCAGAGGTGGCAACCCGTCGTTCTTCAATCGCCAGGGCCTCTTCGGCGCCCTGGCGTGCGGTGACCGCTCCGGCGAGGCCATCGCGGGCAGCCTCCACTTCACGCCCAAGCTCAAACTCCTGAGAACGAAGACCACGCGCCTCGGCATCGAGTTGTTCTGGATCGCGGCCGGGATTTTCTTCAACCGGCTCCGGCTGAAGATTGCGCACGCGCTCGGCTGCAAGTTGCACGAGACCGTGAAAGCGCTCGCGCAATCCGCTCACCGCAAACCAGGTCTCTTGTGCTTCCTCCAGCCGGGGAGCATCTGCGAGTGCTTCTTGCTCCGCGAAGGACTCCTGCTCACGCAATTGCGTGAGGGCTGACTCAACTGAAAGCTGACGCTCGCGCAAGGCTGATTCATCTGCCACTTCAGCCGCGAGTGCTTCCCGCATTTTCACGAGATCGTCGGCCATGATGCGCAACCGCGAGTCGCGTACATCGGTTTGGATCACGACAGCTCGACGAGCGACCTCGGCTTGGCGTCCCAGCGGCTTCAACTGACGGCGAAGCTCGGTGGTGAGATCCTGCAAGCGCGTGAGATTGGCCTCCATCGAATCCAATTTTCGGAGGGCCTTCTCCTTGCGCTTGCGGTGCTTGAGGACCCCGGCTGCCTCTTCTATAAAGCCACGGCGATCTTCTGGGGTGGCTTGCAAGATGGTGTCGAGTTGTCCTTGGCCCACGATCACATGCATCTCGCGACCGATACCCGAATCGCTGAGCAGTTCCTGAACATCGAGCAGCCGACATGGCTGGCCGTTGATGGCGTATTCGGAGCCACCGTTGCGAAACAGGATTCGGGAGATCGTGACTTCGGTGTACTCAATGGGCAAAGCGCCATCGGAGTTGTCGATTGTGAGCGAGACCTCAGCTCTGCCGAGCGGAGCCCGCCCTGAGGTGCCCGAGAAGATGACGTCCTCCATCTTGCCGCCGCGCAAGGATTTGGCCCCCTGCTCACCCATGACCCAGGCCAAGGCATCCACGACATTGGACTTGCCGGAGCCATTTGGACCCACAACACAGGTCACCCCTGGTTCAAAATGGAGGGTCGTTGACGAGGCGAAGGACTTGAAGCCCTTGAGGGTCAGCGTCTTGAGATGCACTTCGCTCCGGGTATCTGGGGCGTGGGGAAGGCCGCCGTGGACGTTTCACTTCAGCCTATCGGTCACCCTCGATCAGGGATTCTCTTGACGCACCCATCCCGAGCTCCCAAATCGTGAGCAGACGCCCATCGGGGCAACCTTCGCCGCCCGCGCTACCGCGAATTTGCCTCGCAGCTCCCCCCAATCATCGGAGGCTTCATCGTCCTGCGCTATCCGCCAGCTCGCGGCACTGAACTTTCAGTTTCAACCCATGAACTTGCTCAGGCGCGCTGACAGCGCGGGCAGTAGAAACTGGATCGATTCATGAAGCGCGCGCGATGCATCTCGGTGCCGCATCGTGCGCATGGCTCGCCTTCACGGCCGTAAGCATTGAGTGATCGACTGAAGTAGCCCGACTCCCCGTTGACGTTGACGTACAGCGAATCGAAGCTGGTTCCTCCTTGCGCAAGCGCATCGGTCATCACCGCTCGGACATCGTCTAGCAACTGCCTGCACTTCGAAGTGCTGATACTGGAACCGGATCGAGTCGCTCGAATTCTTGACCGCCAGAGTGACTCGTCGGCATAGATGTTGCCGATGCCAGAGATGAGATTCTGATCCAGCAACAGTCGCTTGATTTCAGAATCCCGCAATCGCAGACGGGCGAGGAACAGGTCATCGTCAAAGTCTGGATCGAGCGGATCGCGTGCAATGTGATCAATTGAACGAGGGATCTGGCCATCGCGATCATCAGGTACCAAGACGTCTGTCATGACCGAACCAAAGGTGCGTTGATCCACGAATCTCAGCTGGGGCCCTTCATCGGCAAATGCGAAGCGAACGCGCAAATGGGGCTCATCAACTTTCTCGACGGATTGCATGAGCAGTTGACCGCTCATGCCCAGATGCACGACCAGACATTGATCGGAAGCCTCGAGTGGCAGCCACAGATATTTTCCTCGCCGGCTGGCGCAGGCAAAGATGCGACCCTTCAGCATCGATGAAAGAGAGGCCTCCTGCCGACGAACCGCTCTCGAATGCAGGATTTCCACCTCATTGATGCTTCGTCCTACTGCCCACTGCCCCACCCCACGACGAACGACTTCGACTTCTGGCAGTTCAGGCATCGTGGGTCAACGCGCGATATGCCATCTCTGCTGCCTGTTGCTCTGCGATCTTCTTGGATCGACCGTCACCAGTGCCGAGCACCGTCTGGGCCACGAGGACTTCGGCATGGAATTCCTTTGCATGATCCGGACCAGAATCCTGAATTGCATAGATCGGAACTCCGCGTTCCTGCGACGCGCACACTTCCTGTAGAGAAGTCTTCCAATCCAGGCCGGCACCCAAATCAGCAGAAGCGATGATCATCGGATCAAAGATGCGGTGAATGAACTCGCCAACGCCGCCGATTCCGCTGGTGAGATAGATAGCTCCTATCACTGCTTCGGTGCTGTCGGCGAGGATCGAGGACTTGTCCTGACCGCCTGTGCTGATCTCTCCGCGACCAAGCAGCAGGTAGGAGCCGAGATCCAATGCTCGGGCGACCTCGGCCAGCGCGCGCGCGTTGACAACCGCCGCACGAATCTTCGCCAGCTGTCCCTCGGCGAGTTCGGGATAACGGCGATACAACTCGTCTGTTACCAAGATGCCCAAAACCGAGTCACCGAGAAATTCCAGGCGTTCATTGTCGGGCGCTCCACCATGCTCGTAGGCAAAGGATCGATGCGTGAGCGCGAGATCGAGCAGATCTTCGGTGACATCGACTGCCAGCGAAGTGCGCAGGCGAACGAGCTGTGCTTTGCGCGCGGGATTGCGCGAATTGCTCATTGCTGAGCTAATTCCAGTGCCAGCGCAAGGTCCCCAGCAGTTTCGGCTTGCTCCAGTTGTTCATCGGTCAGAACGATGCCGGTCGCCTCATGCAAGGCCCGTGCAACCAGCACGGCGATCAGCGGCCAATGCCCGAGATTCTCAAGCGGGGTGTCCTCGCGAAGATTCACCGGATGGCCCAGTACCCGCGTCATGGCAGCAGCTACCTCGTCGATCACGGCTGCTCCGCCAATGCTGTGCGCACATTGCCCACGAGATCCTGCTCAACAGCACGCTGGGCCAACTCGACACATCCGATGACCTGCGCAGCGGTGCCCGCACCGTGACCCACCACTGTGACTCCCTCAACGCCAAGTACCAAACCGCCGGCGAAAGATCCAGAGGCAGCCTGCCGCACAACTCCGCGAGCTGGACCGGGATCGCCATAGGCCTGTCCGATGCGATGTGCCGACCAGGCCGCAGCGCCCTCGATGCTTTTCAACACAACATTTCCGGTGAAGCCATCGGTGACGATGACCTGGGCGATGGACCCGCGGGTGATGTCAAAACCCTCAACTGGACCAACGTATTTGAGCCCGGCTGCGCCAAGTTCGCTCTGCAATTGGGAATCGGCCTCAATGCGCAGCTCGTCGCCTTTGCCTGACTCTGAGCCAATGGTCAGAAGTCCGATAGTGGGAGTTTCCACGCCAACGGCCCGCGCGAACGCAGCACCCGCGATTGCAAATTGGACCAGCGCACTTACCGAAGCACTCGTGGTAGCACCAACGTCGAGCAGGACCACAGGCCGCGCAAGCGCTGGCACGACGACGGCGAGGGCCGGACGCTGCATTCCGGGAATACGCCCAAGAGTGAGCACTGCTGCAGCCACCGATGCGCCTGTATGGCCAACCGATACCCAGGCATCGGCCAGACCATCACGGACGGCTCGGGCAGCAACAACAACAGTGGTCTCAGCATCATCTCGCTGCGCATCTGTGCGCACCACTTCAAGGGGGTGCGCGTCCATGGTCACGCCTAAGGGAGCTGGCAGCAGGGTGACACGATCAAGATCGACGCCCCGCGCCAGCAATTGACTGCGAGCGACGTCGATGGGACCAACGAGAACAAGCCGGAGTCCGGGATGCTCGCCCACCGACAGCAAGGTGGCCGCCGCATCGGCGATAACTCCGGGTGCCCCGTCTCCCCCGAGCAGGTCGACGGCAACCGTGGTCATGTGGTGACTAGACGTCCAGAACGCGACGCTTGGCGTACGTGCCGCAGGTCGGGCAGGCTGTGTGCGCAAGACGCTTGGACTGGCAGCGCGTGCACGTCACCAGGTTTGGGACAGTGGTCTTCCACTGCGAACGTCGGTGACGAGTGTTGGAGCGCGACGTTTTCCGCTTTGGTACTGGCACGGTCTTCCTCTTTCAACTGTTGCGTGGTTCGGGCAGGGCTTCGGCGGACGCCTTGCCCGGTTCTGGTTTCGCGAGTTCGGCCAAGGCCGCCCAACGCGGGTCAGCGATCTGATGCTCATGACCTGGATGATCATCAAGGCGTACCCCGCATTCAGAGCACAAGCCCGCGCAATCCTCCTGGCACAGAGGCGCCATTGGTAGCGCCAGCACCACAGCGTCCCGCAGCGTCGGCTCGAGATCGATGAGATCACCCTCGAGAGTCGGCAGCGGATCCTCGTCACCCTCGGGCTCCTCGACAATCGCGCCGCGAGAATCCGTGGCGGGATAGGCAAACAGCTCGCTGATGTCAACCGCTTCCTCCCAGGTCAGCGGCTCCAGACAACGCGCACATTCGGCGCTGACCTGAAGTTCCGCTTCTCCGCTGACCAGCACTCCTTCCATCACTGATTCGAGTCGAAGTTCCAACTCAATCGGCGAATCCGGAGCGATTCTGGCCAACGCGACGCCCAAGTCACCTGGTGCTGGTGCCGTTCGGCTCACTGTGATCATCGACCCAGGCCTGCGTTGCAGGCCCAGCGCGTGCGTGTCCAGCACGAGCGCACTGCGTGGATCGAGGCTGTTCACAGCTCCCCTTTTGGAAATTCCAGCGGCATTCACCGAGGTAAACCAAGGCCTCGCGAGAGGCTGACAGGCAAGCGTACCCGGTTTGCCCCAAGGACCCAAAGCGGCCCGGCGACCCTAACTCTGGTCGTCGTAGAAGCCGCCGCCGAAGTCATCATCGGTCTCGGGTGCGGGAGCCAGCTCCTGATACATCTGGCTGCGCAAGCGCTCGCGGCCTCTGTCGACGGTCTGCAAAGTCTTTTGCAGAGTGATCTCGAAGGTGGCCAACTTGGCATCGATGTAGTCATCGGTTTCAGTGCGCATGCGGCTGGTCTCATCGTCGACTGCGCTTCGCAGCGCTTCTGCCTCAGCGACAGCGGCCAGATAGACCTCATGCTGAGCCACCATGCGATCAGCCTCTGCTCGCGCACGCTCCAGAATGCGATCGGCCTCACGGCGACCATCGAGTACCACGGACTCGCGATCAGCCAGCAGCTCATCTGCACGATAGACCGATTCGGGCAACAGTTGCCGGACCTCTTCGATCAAATCCAGGACCTGCTGGCGGTTGACGATGCACGAAGCCGACAGTGGCATGGCCTTGGCGTCTTCGATGACAACGGCAAGCTCTTCTAACCGGTCCTGCAAATCCACAACCACTCCTTACCAATTACCCGGCGCACCAACGCAATCCGATGCCTACGGTCTCATGGATGGGGCAAAAGTCTGGTTATTGCTTGGCCTCGGCGACGCGTGCCAGCAGGCGCGCCTGCACAGGGTCGGGAAGCAAGCCATCGATATCGCCGCCGAAATTGGCCACCTCTTTGATCAAACTTGAGGATAGATAGCTGTAAATCGGATTGGTGGAGACAAAGAGAGTCTCGATGCCGGTCAGCCGATAGTTCATCTGAGCCATCTGCAGCTCGTAGTCGAAATCGGTGACGGCACGAAGTCCTTTGACGATCGCCTGGACTTGATTTGCCTTGCAGTAGTCAACGAGCAGCCCCATGAAGGAATCCACCTTGACGTTGGGATAGGGAGCAACGACCTCGCGGAGCATGTCCATGCGCTCCTCGACGCTGAAAGTGCCGGCCTTGTTCTTGTTGATGGCCACCAAAATCACAACCTCGTCGGCCAGATGCGCTGCTCGAGCAAAGACATCAAGGTGCCCATTGGTTACCGGATCAAAGGATCCTGGGCAAACTGCTTTTCGCACCGATCATTCTCCTGTCATGGCTGTCGGGCGACCGTACCAAAGCACGGTGTCCCCGTATCTGCGTTGGTCAAACTCGTCCCACGCCGGCGGAAATGGAGACTCATGATCATGTGATCCACGCTCGACCACCACACAAGCATCTGCCGCGATCCAGCCAGACATCTGCAAAGCATCAAGGTTCTTTCTCAAGCGATCGGCAGCGACGTCGTACGGCGGATCCGCAAATACCAGTGAATGTGCCCGAATGGCCGGGCGTAGGGCCAATGCTTCAACAGTGGTCTGCACCAGAACGACTCCTGCGAGCCCAACCGCATCGATATTTGTTCGGATCACCTCCGCCGATGCATGAGTCCTCTCGACGAGCACGACATCAGTGCAGCCGCGACTGGCAGCCTCCAGCCCAATCGCGCCGCTTCCTGCATATAGGTCGAGCACGGTCACCTGTGACCACGACCTTCCTTCATGCAGCAAAATGCTGGTGAGAGTGGAGAAGAGTGATTCCCGCACCCGATCCGAAGTCGGACGGGTTCCATGAGCCGCAACGGCAAGACGTCGTCCGCGCTCGCTGCCAGCAATGATCCGAGTCATGCTTTCTCCAAGAATTCCGCTTGATCCTCGGCAATGAGTTCATCCAGAGCACTCACGAGAGCGGGATACTGCGCAAGCGAGGGGTCCTCGGATACCAAGGCAATAGCGCACTCTCTGGCTTGCTCGATGACCTCGACGTCGCTGACGACCTGTAACAACTTCAAAGATGAGCGCTTGCCAGCTTGCGAAACACCCAGCACATCACCCTCGCGGCGCTGCAACAGATCGAGTCTGGAGAGCTCGAAGCCATCAGTTGTCGAAGCCACCGCGTCCAAGCGCTCACGAGCGGGTGATCCCTCAGGTGCATCAGTCAGCAGCAAGCACAGGCCCGCGAAACTGCCCCGACCAACACGGCCTCGAAGTTGGTGCAACTGCGAAATCCCGAAACGATCGGCGTCAAGGACAACCATCACTGTCGCATTGGGAACATCGACGCCGACCTCGACCACGGTCGTTGATACCAGAACGTCAATCGCGTTTGCTGCATCTGGATTTGCAAAGGCCTTCATCACCGCACTCTTCTCATCGGAGGTCATCCGACCGTGCAGGATTGAGATGCGCAGACCAGCAAGAGGACCACTTTCCAGATAGGCAGCGGTTTCCCGTACACCCGCAGCACGAGTTGCTGACTGGGAATCTTCAGCAAGAGTCTCTTCTTCTTCGTCGTCCTGCCCGATCCGAGCGCAGACGACGAATGCGCGATGCCCAGCAGCGACCTCCTCTCGCACGCGTTCCCAAGCTCGATCCACAAATGCTGGACGTTCGCTTGCGGCGACGACGTGCGTGGTCACACCTGCTCTTCCGGCTGGCAGGCCTTCAAGCAGAGATACGTCGAGATCACCAAATACTGTCATTGCCACAGTTCTCGGTATCGGAGTCGCGGTCATAACGAGCACGTGCGGTCGGGTGTCATCGGCGGCCTTGGCGGCAAGTGCCGCACGCTGTTCAACACCAAATCGATGCTGCTCGTCAACAACCACAAGACCAAGATCTCTGAATTGCACCGTGTCAGTGAGCAGGGCATGAGTGCCGATCACGATGCCGGCGTCCCCAGAGATGATCTTGAGCAAATCCTTGCGTCGCTGTGCCGCCTTCATCGAACCGGTGACCAGCGCAACTTGAGTGCCGGAGTCATGTCCGCCGAGCATTCCACCCTGCGCGATTGGCCCGAGCAATGAGGTGATCGATTGGAAATGCTGCGCGGCTAACACTTCAGTCGGTGCAAGGAGAGCAGCTTGACCTCCAGAATCGACGACGCTGAGCATCGCGCGCAAGGCCACCAAGGTCTTTCCTGAGCCGACCTCGCCTTGCAGCAGTCGATGCATGGGATGAAGCCCGGCGAGGTCATCGGCGATTTGCGCCCCAACGATCTCTTGGCCTTCAGTGAGTGTGAACTGCAAACCAGCATCGAATTCCCTCAGCAGTGGTCCATCGCGGATAACCCGCGCGCGGGCAGGGAGTTGCGCAAGCTCAGCGCGCCGCTGTGCCAGCACGGCCTGCAGGAGAAAGGCCTCCTCGAACTTCAGCCGTTTGCGCGCTTCGTCGATCTCGATCTGGCTCTCCGGGCGGTGGACGGCAATGAGAGATTCACGCAGATTCAGGAGGCCGCGCTCATCGCGCAAGCCTTCAGGGATTGGATCTGGAAGCGGGGGCAGGGTGTCCAGGATGACGCCAATAGCCCGCGCGATCTGCATTGAACTCACACCGATGGTTGCCGGATACACCGGAATGAAGGCGCCCGCGAACATCGCGATCCGCTCCTCATCCTCGTCAACATCATCGGCGAAGAGTTCAAATGTGGGATGGGTGAGCTGTCGCTTGCCGCGATAGCTCGTCACTTCACCTGCAAAGAGACCTCGGCGGCCAGTGCGGAAAATCGCCTCGCGCCAACGCTGGTTGAAGAAGGTCAGACTGATGCGCTCAGTGCCATCGCTGACGACCACCTCCACGAGGTTGCCTCGCCGCTGGCGCATCGGGCGGCTGGTTACGCTGACCACCTCTGCAAGCAAGGTCACGGCCTCGCCGTCGATGAGAGTTCGCATGTCGGTCAGCTCTCCCCGCGCCACGTACCGCCGTGGGTAGTGGCGCAATAATTCGCCGACAATCGTGTAGCCAAAGGCCTTCGTCAGCGCCGCGGCGGTCTTGCCTCCAAGGACCCGATCCAGCCGGGTTGACGCCTCCTCCGTACTGATGGCGCACCTCCCGGATTTGCCGGACTTTCACCCGGTTTTGTAAGCCAAGCCAGACTCGGGTAACCTAGGTCGGCTGCTCGAAGAACTCGTTGGTATCGGACAGCATCCAACACCAGGCTCGACCCCGTCACGCGCTCCGGCGCGATCGGGATCTGCCCTGAACACGATAGGAGTGCACGGTGTCTGCTAACTGCGACGTCTGCGGTAAGGGCCCAGGCTTCGGGCACAGCATCTCTCACTCACACCGACGCACCAAGCGTCGTTGGAACCCGAACATCCAGCGCGTTCGCACGCTCGTGGGCAAGACCCCCAAGCGCCAGAATGTCTGCACCTCTTGTCTGAAGGCCGGCAAGGTCGTTCGCGGATAGTTCCCCTCATTCTTATCAGGCGCAGTCATTGACTGCGCCTGATTTGTTTTAGCGGGCTCAAGATCGAAAGTGCTCGTGTCCACCAGCGCCCGTTACGAAATGACCATCCACGAGCACTCCTGGCCCTTGAGCCGATACCTCCCGCACTTCGCCGATGACGACGAAACTCGACGGCACTTTCACCGTCTTGGGGAAAGTGGCGAGCAATGCGTGGTCATCGCCACCTGTGAGCATCCACTCGCGCGGATCCATGTTGTACGCCGAGGCAGCCGAGGCGAGTTCTTCTGGCACCTGGATCAGCGAGCTGTCGATCGCGAGGACCACATCGGAGGCTTGAGCAATGTGCCGCGAGTCGGCGATGAGCCCATCGCTCACGTCAATCATTGACGTTGCGCCCGTCAGTGCGGCAAGTGGTCCGGCGCCGTAGGGCGGCAGCGGGTAGCGATGCGCATCAACGAGCTTCTTCGGTGATCGGAATCCGCGTGACAGTAGTGCCAGTCCGGCTGCTGCCCAACCATGTCGCCCAGCAATGGCGATGAGATCGCCGGCCTGAGCACCGGATCGCAAGACTGGCTTGCGACCTTCGAGATCACCGATGGCCGTCACCGTGATCATCACAGTGTCAGCGGAGGTGACGTCACCTCCTACGAGTGCGACCACAAGGGAATCCAGTTCGGCACGAAGACCAGCGGTGCAGGAGACTGCCCACGCCGACGGCAGATCAGCCGGCGCTGCGAACCCAACGACCACCGCAGTCGGCCGGGCTCCCATGGCAACGATGTCCGCGAGGCTCGCAGCTGCCGCACGCCGGCCGATGTCGATCGGCGTAGACCAGTCACGCCGAAAATGGCGGCCCTCAATCAAGACGTCCGTGCTGATGACGACTGAGCCGTGGGCCGAAACGACCACCGCAGCGTCATCTCCGGGCCCGACAAGCACTTGAGACATCTCAGGCAATCCCTCGGTGACCTTGGCTATCAGCGCAAATTCACCAAGTTCAGCGAGGCTGCCCGGTTCCGGCGGATTCAACGGAGTCCGGTGCCACGCCGCACGGCATCCATGATCAGTGCATCAAGTACTTCGGAGTAACTCAAGCCTGATGCCTGCCACATTCGCGGGAACATGGAGATCGGAGTAAATCCTGGCATGGTGTTGACCTCATTGATCAAGATGGCGCCATCTGCACCAATGAAGAAATCGACTCGGGCCAACCCTTCGCAGCCGAGCGCTTCAAAGGCCTGGACCGCAAGCGCCTGAATCTCTTCTTCCATTTCCGGCTCCAACTGCGCCGGAACAATCAGTTCGGCGGAATCCTCGAGATATTTCGCATCGAAGTCATAGAACTCATGCTGTCCACCAACGACGATCTCGGCACATCTGCTTGCCCCGACCCGGCCATCGAGTTGAACCAGAACCCCGCACTCAATCTCACGCCCGGCTTGGACAGCTGCTTCGACAATCACACGCGGGTCATGCATACGGGCTTCTTCGACCGCGGCCGCCAGTGCGGAGAGCGCTTTGACCTTGGAGATTCCTCGCGAGGATCCAGCTCGCGCAGGCTTCACGAACATGGGCAGGCCGAGATCAGATGCGCGGGTGAGGCATTCCGGGGTGCTTTCACGCCACTGACGATCAGAGATTCCGATGAAGGATCCGACCGGCAAGCCTGCGTGGGCCAGGAGCACCTTCATGGTGATCTTGTCCATGCCCGCTGCAGACGCCAATACTCCCGATCCGACATAGGGCAGTTCGCAGAGTTCGAGCAGCCCCTGCACAGTGCCGTCCTCGCCCCATGGGCCGTGAAGGACTGGGAACACCACATCTATCTTCCCGAGTTGAGCAAGGAGCTGTGCCGGGTCTGGACTCAGCGCGGCACATTCCCCGGTCTCTGCGACCTTGGGCAAGTCGGTACCTGTGACTGAGAAATCAAGGGCCGGATCCGCCTTGAGCCAACGGCCCTCAGTGGTGATGCCGATCGCCAGGACCTCATATTTCGTAGGATCCAAAGCACGCATCACTCCGGCGGCACTGATGCAAGAGATGCTGTGCTCACTGCTTCGACCACCAAAAATTACAGCGACGCGCAATCTGGTCGAACTCACCCGCTGGCCCCGAGTGCAGCACCTTCATGCTCAGGCTTGGTGTCGCGAGCCATGAAAGCTGCCGCCATAGTGCGGGGTGCTGCTCCATAGTGCAGCACGTTGACGACCTGCTCCGTAATCGGCATGTCGACATTGTGAGCCCGAGCAAGTTCCAAGATCGGCTCGCAGCTGCGGTAGGCCTCGCAGGTCTGCCGAGTGCGCTCAATGGTCTCCGCGACCGAAAGCCCACTGCCGATGTTCTCGCCGAAAGTGCGATTGCGCGACAGTGGCGATTGACAGGTAGCCACGAGATCGCCAACACCAGCCAAGCCCTGGAAGGTCAGCGCATCTGCGCCAAGAGCCACGCCTAGACGGGCGATCTCGGCCAAGCCACGCGTCATCAGCGAAGCCTGCGAGTTCTCGCCCAAGCCCATGCCCGCCGCCATGCCGTTGGCCACAGCGATGACGTTCTTCACCGCGCCACCGACCTCGGTGCCAATCACGTCGGTCGTCCAGTACGGGCGAAAGTAGTCCGTGGTGCAAGCGTCCTGCAACAACTGTGCGCTGGATTCGTCAACACAGGCAACCGTGGTGGCCGAAGGTTGGCGCATCGCAATCTCACGTGCCAGATTCGGGCCGGACACCACGACAATCCGCTCCGGTGCCGCACCAGTCTCGTCGGCAATGACCTCGCTCATGCGGCGCATGGTTCCAAGTTCAATGCCCTTGATGAGACTGACCAAGATGGCATTGGCCGGAATGAACACCGCCCATTCAGCAAGATTCGCGCGCAGCACCTGAGCTGGCAGGGCAATGACGACGATGTCGGCGCCTGCAAGCGCATCCGCCGCATCTGTGGTGGCACGCACTGATGATGGGAGAACCAATCCCGGGTGGTACAGCTCATTGCTGTGGACAGAGTTGATCTCAGCAGCAATCGTCACATCGCGCGACCACATGACGACATCGCTGCCCGCATCAGCCATCACCATTGAAAAAACAGTGCCCCAGGAACCGGATCCCATTGTTGCCACGCGGCTCATAGCTGAACCTCAGCGAGACCGGCGTTGAACACTGGCTCAGACTAATGCCCCCATGCGGTTGGATGCGGAGATGCTCTGGACCGCTCTCATCCCAGTGAAGGCCTCCCCCTTCGCCAAGAGTCGACTTGATCAGGACCCTTCGACGCGAGCTCGCCTTTCGGAGGCATTTCTCACCGATGTCCTCAGCGCTGTCACTGGTTCGGCAAATATCAGTGGCATCCTCCTCGTTACCGATGATGCAGATCTGCACGCGCGAGTGGATCCTTCGGTGCGGATCCACCTCGCTGAGGCGCACGGGCTCAATCCAGAATTGGCCGAGGGCTTGCGCATCATTGGCGGCGGACCTGTGGCCGTTATCGCGGCCGATCTGCCGTGCCTCACGGTTGACGCGCTGACGGCAACCCTGCGGCTAGCACACGCCGTAGATCGCAGTTTCGTCACTGATGTGCAAGGACTAGGCACCACGATGCTGCTTGCCAATGACGCACGTGAATGTGTGCCGATGTTCGGTCATCGATCACATGCCCGCCATGCCCAAGCCGGCAACGTGGAAATTCAGCCCGACTCCGCTGCCGATGCAGCCTTGATGGCCAGAGTACGTCGTGATGTCGACACCGCGCTTGATCTGTGGGATGCGCTGCGCATAGGTGTCGGTCCGGCAACCTCAGCTGCGCTGTCCGCGCAGATTTAGACCGGGCATAAGTGAAGGGCCAGGCCAGTTTGGCCAGGCCCTTCACTTATTACGAGATCTAGCGGCGGGTGGCCTTCTTGGCCACAGCCTTCTTTGCCGGTGCAGCCTTCTTTGCCACAACCTTCTTGGCCACAGCCTTCTTTGCCGGTGCAGCCTTCTTTGCCGGTGCAGCCTTCTTTGCCGGTGCAGCCTTCTTCGTGCCAGCTACTACAGCCTTGAACTCGGCAGCAGCGCGAAACTTAGGAAGTTTGGTGGCCTTGATCTTCACGGCTTCGCCCGTGCGCGGGTTGCGGCCCAGACGAGCATTGCGCGCTGCGCGCTCGAAGATGCCGAAGCCACTCACTGCAACGCGCTCGCCCTTGGCAACAGCGCGCTTGGTCTCGTCCAGGAATGCATCGATGATGTCAGTCACGTCACGCTTGCTGTGGCCCAGTGTGCCAGCAACAGCGTCAATCAGTTCAGCCTTGTTCACAGAAAAACCCCTCCGGAGGGTAGAGGACGACCCTTTGTCGACCTCGCATATTTACGCACGACATCTCAACACTGGGACACCGACGCGCCGATCAAAACATGTTGGAATTACTAGTGATTTTCAACACCACTTGTAAGAAACCATTGGAAGGCAACAACATGAGTCACTTGCGCCCCTTTCCGTGGGATTCAGCCAATCGAAGTCGGCATGAAACTGGGCCTCTTGGACTCGAAGGCCTTGATGGCGTCGCCTTGCTTCATCGTGATGCCAATGTCGTCCAGCCCCTCCATCAGACGCCAACGAACGTAGTCATCGACCTCGAAGTCTGCGGTGATATCGCCGGCAGTGACCTCTCGCCTATCCAGGTTGACGGTGACTGGCAGAGCTGGGTTGGCCTCAACCGCCGCCCAGAGTCGTTCCACATCATCCTGTGACATCTGCGCTGTCAGGAGACCGCCCTTGCCTGAATTGCCACGGAAGATATCGGCAAATCGCGAGGACAGCACCACCTTGAATCCAAAGTCCTGCAAAGCCCAGACCGCATGCTCGCGGGAGGAGCCGGTGCCAAAATCAGGGCCGGCAATCAGAATTGAAACCCCTTGATACTCAGGGCGATTCAGCAGGAACTCTGGGTCCTTGCGCCATGCGGCAAAGAGGCCATCCTCGAAGCCGTGACGTGTGATGCGCTTGAGATACTCGGCCGGGATGATCTGATCGGTATCAACATTGCTGCGGCGCAATGGAGCGGCAGTGCCCGTGAAGGTCGTGAACTTGTCCATGATGGCTCCTGGTTTGGAATGGGAAACGTGTCGTATTACAGATCGGCGGGGGCGGCCAGATGGCCTGCAATTGCAGTTGCTGCTGCAACTGCTGGTGAAACCAAATGGGTGCGGCCCCCTGGTCCTTGACGGCCCTCGAAGTTTCTATTGGACGTCGATGCGCTGCGCTCGCCCGGTGCCAACTTGTCTGGATTCATCGCCAGACACATCGAACAACCGGCTTCACGCCATTCAGCGCCGGAAGCGCGAATGATCTCGTCCAGCCCCTCTTCCTCAGCCTGGTTCTTGACTCGTACTGAACCTGGAACCACAAGCATTCGAACCTGCGGATCCACCTTTCGGCCCTTGAGAACTTCAGCAACCATGCGCAGGTCCTCGATGCGCCCGTTGGTGCACGAACCCACGAACACGGTATCGACCTTGATTTCGCGCAAAGGCATGCCAACGGTCAGTCCCATGTAATCCAATGCACGCTCGATCGCTTCGCGATCGACCTCGTCCTTGGCATCAGTTGGAGACGGCACAGAACCCGACAGCGGCAAGCCCTGACCCGGATTGGTCCCCCAGGTGACAAAGGGCGTCAACGCTGTTGCATCCAAATAGACTTCGGCGTCGAACACAGCATCGTCATCTGTTGGCAGCGTTGACCAATAGGCCACCGCTGCGTCCCAGTCCGCTCCCTTGGGCGCATGCTCGCGGCCTTTCAGATACTCGAAGGTGGTCTCGTCAGGGGCAACCATGCCAGCACGAGCACCGGCCTCGATGGACATGTTGCAGACCGTCATGCGGCCTTCCATCGACAGCGCGCGAATCGCTGAACCGCGGTATTCCAAAACATAGCCTTGCCCGCCGCCGGTGCCGATCTGCGCGATGACAGCCAAGGTCAGGTCTTTGGCCGAAACTCCCGCTGACAAATCACCTTCTATCGTCACGGCCATAGTTTTGAAGGGCTTCAAGGGCAGAGTCTGCGTTGCGAGCACATGCTCAACCTCACTCGTACCGATGCCGAAGGCCAGGGCTCCGAACGCACCATGTGTTGATGTGTGCGAGTCGCCACAGACGACAGTCATGCCCGGCTGAGTCAGGCCCAACTGGGGTCCAACGACGTGCACAATCCCCTGCTCGATGTTGCCAAGGGAATACAGCGGCACACCAAATTCGGCGCAGTTGGTGCGCAGCGCCTCCACCTGCGCGCGCGAGACTGGGTCCGCAATCGGCTTGAGAATGTCGATGGTCGGAACATTGTGATCCTCGGTTGCAAGGGTCAAGTCCGGGCGGCGCACCTTGCGGTTGGTCGCACGCAATCCATCGAAGGCCTGGGGGCTGGTTACTTCATGCACCAGATGCAGATCGATGTACAGCAGGTCGGGCTCGCCAGCTGCTTGGCGCACTACGTGTGCGGCCCATACTTTCTCGGCCAGTGTCTTTGCCATCATGCACTCCTTCAGTGTCAGAATTGACATCTCACTATGTGAGACGCCAATATCACGCTATGGACAACAGTAGCGGAGTCGGTGTCATTGACAAAGTCGCGGCCATCCTTGGAGCTCTCGCCCAAGGGCCGCAGTCGCTTCCCGCGCTTGCGCGGAACACCGGACTGCCCCGGCCCACAGCGCACCGCCTCGCGGTGGCACTTGAACATCACCGACTGGTTGGCCGATCGGAGACTGGCCAGTTCACCCTTGGTGACCAGATCCGTGAGTGGGCCAACCCACACCTGTCATGGGAAGCCGCCGCAGACATGGTTGTTCGTGAATTGCGCGATGCCACAGGCGTCAGCGCACAGGTGTATCGGCGAGCTGGAGAGCAACGCCTGTGCATCGCGGCTGCGGAGCCGCTGCGCGGACTGCGAGACACCGTTCCCGTTGGAGCCTTGCTCACCATGAAGGCCGGTTCAGCCGCACAAGTGCTCGCCGCTTGGGAACCGACTCACGAGCGCACTTCGCTGCTCCAAGGAGCAGCCTTTTCCGAGGCAATCCTCACCATTGTGCGCAAGCGTGGTTGGGCTCAATCGGTGGCTCAGCGCGAACCTGGTGTCGCATCAGCAGCCGCGCCCGTGCGAGACGCCAAGGGCATAGTGGTCGGCGCGATTTCCATTTCGGGTCCGGCTGACCCTCTCGCCAAGCCAAGCAAGGCCCAGATTTCGGCACTGTTGGCAGCCGCTCAGCAATTGGAATCGGCAATCGCCACCTAGAAAAGACTTCAGGCCCCCTCCATGCGGAGGGGGCCTGGTAGCCCCGACGGGATTCGAACCCGCGCTACCGCCTTGAGAGGGCGGCGTGCTAGGCCACTACACAACGGGGCCAAATTGATGGAGTCGCCTCCAACAATCACACGCTGCGATCATGAGAATCGCGACGTTCGCTGGGGTACCAGGACTCGAACCTAGACTAACTGAACCAGAATCAGTTGGGCTGCCAATTACCCCATACCCCATGGGACTTGCTATGACCGACTGCAAGATATTAGGGGTTCGCCGAGCTGGACCCTAATTCGGCCCTCCCCCTACCCGTGGGGTTGACGCGTCAGAGATGCAGATGCGCCAGCGGGATGACGTGCTTGCCCAATGTTGCAGTCGATTGGGGTCTCGTTTCCCATTGCGCTGTTCCGTCGCTATCAACGAGAACTACTGGATTGACGGTTGCCGGTGGGATCAACGTCGCAAATCAAGGACTGCGCAGGACTCCTTTGAGGCGTTCGAGGCAGATCTCGCGGCCGAGAATTTCCATTGATTCAAACAGTGGCGGGGAGATGCGGCGACCAGTGACCGCTACGCGAATCGGCCCAAAGGCGAACTTCGGCTTGATTCCCAGTCCGTCGACTAGCGCAGCACGCAAGGCTTCGTGAATCGCGTCTGTCTTCCATTCCACGACCCCCGTTAGCGCTTGGATTGCCGCGCTAATGGTTGGGCGCGAAGCCTCGCCAAGTCCCGCACTTGCTTCTGCTTCATCGACAGCAAAGTTCGCAGGTTCAATGAGTAGGAAACCCAGCATCGCTGGCGCCTGGACCAAAGTGTCCATTCGCTCCTGAATGAGTGGAACTGCCTGCGCAAGCACCGCCACATGCTGCGGACTGACAGTCTCACTGACCAGACCCTCGGCGGCCAGCAGAGGCAGAAGCCGAGTGGTGAGTTCGTCAACGGACAGTGCGCGAATCCAATCGCCATTGATCGCAGTGCACTTCTTCAAGTCGAAGCGAGCAGGATTTGCGCTGACTCGATCAAGGCTGAAGGCCTGGGCCATTTGCTCCAAACTGAAGAACTCTTGATCATCGCCCATAGACCATCCAAGGAGAGCGAGGTAGTTGAGCAGTGCTTCGGGAAGGAAGCCGTTGTCGCGATACATCTGTAATGAGGATTCTGGGTCGCGCTTGGAGAGCTTCTTGTTGCCCTCACCCATCACATACGGGAGATGGCCGAATGCTGGAGTAGCCCCATCACTGACGCCGATGGCTCCCAGCGCTTCATACAAGGCCAACTGGCGAGGAGTGGAGGACAGCAAATCTTCTCCGCGCAGCACATGCGTGATCCGCATGCTGGCATCGTCAACAGGATTCACGAGCGTGTAGAGAGGCTCTCCATTGGCGCGCACGAGGACGAAATCAGGCACATGCTCAGCGCCAAAGGTGATCGGGCCCCGCACGAGGTCATCCCAGGTGTGATCCCGATCAGGCATGCGAAAGCGAATAACAGGTAGGCGCCCTTGGGCGAGGAATGCGACTCGTTGCTCCGCAGTCAGATCGCGACAGGTGCCCTCGTAACCGGGCGCGCGATTGTTCTGCTTGGCCAACTCGCGCTGGGCCTCGAGTTCGTCAGCCGAGCAGAAGCAGGGATAGGCATATCCGCCATCAACGAGCTTGCGCGCCACGTCGGCATACAACTCCAGCCGCTGCGACTGCCGATAGGGACCATAGGGTCCGCCGATCTCAGGGCCCTCGTCCCAAGTCAGTCCCAACCAGCGCAGGGCACCCAAGAGTGCCTCGTAGGACTCCTCAGAGTCGCGGGCACTGTCGGTGTCCTCAATGCGAAAAACAAAGGTTCCACCGGTGTTGCGGGCAAAGGCCCAATTGAACAATGCCGTGCGAATCATGCCCACATGCGGATTGCCTGTAGGCGAAGGACAAAACCGAACGCGAACCTCAGGCACGGTCTGTAACCGGATTGGTCAAGGCGCCGATGCCATCGATGCGGACAGTGACTGAATCGCCGGCCTTCATCGGCCTGGTACCGCTCGGTGAACCGGTAAGGATCACATCGCCTGGCAGCAAGGTCATCACTGCGGTCACAGCTTCAACGAGCGTGGGAACATCGAAGAGCATGTCCGCCGTGTCGCCATCCTGGCGAAGATCGCCATTGACGTGGCACAGGATCGCAGTGTGCTCCCAATTGAAATCTGTTTCGATCCATGGCCCCAAAGGGCAGAAGGTGTCAAAACTTTTAGAACGAGTCCACTGTCCGTCGCGATTCTGCAGATCACGGGCAGTCACGTCATTGGCGCACGTGAATCCGAGAATGACCTCATGCACTCTCTCGCGCGGGACCTCGCGACAGACGCGTCCAATGACGATCGCCAATTCAGCCTCATGCTCGACGTGCTCGGACTGCCACGGCAACTCGATCAATTCACCAGGCCCGATCACCGAGGTGTTCGGCTTGAGAAACATCAATGGTTCGACTGGCGGCTCACCAAGACCTGTCTCGCGAATGTGATCGAGATAGTTCTTGCCGATCGCCACTACCTTGCTCGGGAGTACTGGGGCGACGAGGCGAGCATCGGCAAAGCGGACAAGGCGACCGTCAGGCACCAACTCACCGAAGGGATGACCATCGAGCAGAGCAATGACCGTGCCTTCACCTGGGTCGCCATTTGGGTCTAAGCCTTCAAGGACACCAAAGAACAACTCATCATCAACCGCAACTCGACAAATTCGCACCGTCGGAGCCTACCGACCGACGAATCTGGACTACTGCCCAGCAAGCACCCGACTGGCACGCAGCAGGCCGAAGCGAACGGCATCGTCCAGAGCCTTCCAGGATGCAGCGATGACGTTCTCGTGCACCCCGACGGTAGTCCAGTCGGCTTCGCCATCCGTGGTTTCGATGAGCACCCGTGTAACTGCATTGGTTCCGCTGCCACCGTCAAGGATGCGCACCTTGTAATCGATGAGCCGCAAGGTTCCGAGCTCTGGGTACATCTGGATGAGCGCGGCGCGAAGTGCGTTGTCCAGCGCATTGACTGGGCCATTGCCTTCAGCAGTCGAGATCACCCGATCACCGTTGGCGTGCACCTTGACGGTGGCCTCTGACGCTACGACTCCATCGGCGCCCTGCTCCACGATCGTGCGCCAAGACTCAACTTCAAAGGCACGTTCGCGACCGTCTTCGGCGAGCATCAACAACTCAAAGGATGCATCGGCCGCTTCGAAGCTCCAGCCTTGGGATTCAAGTTCCTTAACTCGGCTGACGACGCGTGTGACGAGTTCAGGATTGGTCGAAAGGTCGTATCCGAGCTCGGTGCCCTTCAACTCCACAGAAGCACGTCCGGCCATCTCAGTGACCAGCACGCGTTGCACATGCCCGACCTGAGCCGGATCGATGTGGTTGTAGAGCTCAGCGTTGATCTTCAGAGCCGACGCGTGCAGGCCAGCCTTGTGCGCAAAGGAGGAAGAGCCTGCATATGGCTGATGCATGTCTGGAGCGATGTTCGCGATTTCAGCGATTGCCTTTGAGATGTGCACCGTCTCGCGCAGGCTGTCTGCTGGAAGCGCATCTATGTCCATCTTCAATTGCAGGTTGGCGACTACCGAGAACAGATCGGCGTTGCCAGTGCGTTCGCCGTAACCATTTGCAGTGCACTGAACGTGAGTAGCGCCAGCGGAAACGGCAGTTACCGTGTTGGCGACTGCACATGCCGTGTCGTCCTGACAGTGGATGCCCAGACGGACTCCCGAACGCTTTGCTACGTCAGTCACAGTGTCGTGGATGCCCACCGGAAGCATTCCGCCGTTGGTGTCACACATGACTCCAACGCTGGCACCTGCCTCGGCGGCGGCAACCAGCAGGCGAACTCCGTAATCGGAATCGTGCTTGTAACCATCGAAGAAGTGCTCCATGTCGACGAATACCCGGCGGCCCTCACCGACCAGAAACTTCACCGTGTCGACAACCATGCGCTCGTTCTCATCGACGTCAGTGCGCAGGGCCTCAACCACATGGCGCACGTCCGACTTTGCGACCAGAGTGATGACGGGCGCCAGCGAGTCCAGCAACGCCTGCACTTGGCCATCCTCATGCGCCTTCTTGCCGGCCTTGCGAGTTGAACCAAAGGCCACGAGTTGCGCGTGCTTGAGGTCAAGCTCAGCGCGAGCACGCTCGAAGAATTCGGTGTCCTTCGGCAGCGCGCCTGGCCAACCGCCCTCAATGAATCCGACTCCGTACTCGTCCAGAAGGCGCGCCACAGCGAGCTTGTCATTCACTGAGTAGGAAATGCCCTCACGCTGGGCGCCATCGCGCAGCGTGGTGTCGTAGACATGGAAGGCGTCGGAGCGAGTCATGGTGCTTCCTTCAGGTTGAGCGAATCGGCTCCATCAACGAAAAAACCCCCCGCAGGGTGCGAGAGGCGGCGCGTTGATGAGTATCAACGCGCTAGTTAATGATGATGCCGTGGTGCAGCATGCAGGAGATCATGCCATAAGCCCCACCAAGAGGGAATGCCGTTTGCAAATCAATCAGCAGATCGTGTGCATCCACCCGTGCGTGTCTGGCGCCTCGCCCGTTTGGATGTCGAGCAATGCATGACGCAATTGCATGGTGATGGGGCCCGGCTTGCCTTCATTGATCTCGAAGGCAAAGTGCTTCCGGCTCTTCACAGTGCCCACAGGAGTAATCACGGCGGCAGTGCCGCAGGCGAACACCTCCGAAATATTCCCTGACTCAACGCCCTGGCGCCATTCATCCACGCTGATCAAGGCCTCTTCGGAGGAGTAGCCAAGATCATTCGCCAACGTAAGCAAGGAGTCACGAGTGATGCCCGCCAGTAGAGATCCGGTGAGCGAAGGGGTGACCAAGCGCGCCTTGGGACCTTGCCCGTACACGAAGTAGAGGTTCATCCCACCCATCTCTTCGATCCAGTTGCGCTCCACGGCGTCCAGCCAGACCACTTGCTCACAGCCCTCGGCCGCAGCTTCGGCCTGCGCGATGAGCGACGCTGCATAGTTGCCAGCGCACTTGGCTTCCCCCGTGCCCCCGGGAGCCGCCCGCACATAGTCCTCAGAGATCCACACGCTGACCGGCTTGACGCCCTGCGGGAAGTAGGCGCCGGCTGGCGATGCAATCAGCAAATATTGGTATGAATCCGCGGGTCGCACACCCAAGCCAACCTCGGTGCCGATCATGAACGGTCGCAGGTAGAGCGCCTGATCCACTCCAGCTGACACCCAAGCACGATCCTGACTCACCAAGGCTTCCACCGAGGAGACGAACAGATCCGTGGGAAGTTCGGCCATCGCAAGGCGTCGAGCCGAGCGCTGAAAGCGCTCGGCGTTTGCAACCGGCCGGAAGGTCTTGATGCTGTCGTCGGCGTGCTTGTAAGCCTTGAGCCCTTCGAAGATGGCCTGGCCGTAATGCATGAAATTCGTTGCCGGGTCAACACTCAGGGGGCCATAAGGAATGAGTTCGGCATCGTGCCAACCCGCGTCCACACTCCAGCGCGCAGAGATCATGTTGTCGGTGAAGTAGCGGCCAAATCCAGGGTCGGCCAGAATCGCATCGCGTTGCGCATCAGGCAACGGATGGTCGGACGGCTTCAGCTCAATAGGCCACGTGCCCGTGGCTACCCGCTGGCTGGTGGCGGTCATACAACTCCTATCGACTGCGAGAAGGTTAGGTTACCCAAGCAAGGGCAATTCATCGTCAATGGAATCCGGTCTTCAAAGCAAGCTGTATTCAAGCCCCCACCCAGGACTAGCCAGCCTTGGCAGCAGCTCCGGCGGCGAGTGCATCGCCGATCTGCGATGTCGAGCGTTCAGAAGTACCGCGTGAAGCAAGATCATCGGAAACTGCCGATTCAACCCAGCCCGCGGCCTCTGCGTAGCCGACATGGTCGAGCAGCATCGACAAGGACAGCACCGTGGCCGTTGGATCGGCCTTGCCCTGACCCGCAATGTCTGGCGCTGAGCCATGCACCGGCTCAAACATGCTCGGGTTCGTGCGCGTGGGGTCGATGTTGCCGCTCGCCGCCAGTCCGATTCCGCCAACGATTGCTGCGCCGATATCGGTGAGGATGTCGCCAAAGAGATTATCGGTGACGACGATGTCAAAGCGCTCAGGCTGCGTGAGGAAGAACATTGCCGCAGCATCCACATGGCAATAGTCGGTTTCGACCCCCGGGTAGTCGAGTGCAACATCATTGAAGGCACGCATCCAAGTATTGCCGGCGTACACAAGAACGTTCGTCTTGTGCACCAGCGTCACCTTGTTGCGACGCTTCGTCGCACGCTCAAAGGCATCTCGAATGATGCGGACAGCACCAAAGTAGGTGTTCAGACTTACCTCGGTTGACACCTCATGCGGGGTGTTTTCGCGTAGCACTCCGCCGGCGCCAACGTATGGGCCTTCGGTGCCTTCTCGGCAGACAACAAAATCAATGTCTTTGGTGGTCTTGCCGGCAAGCGGTCCGACAACTCCGGGATACAGACGAACCGGACGCAGATTGACGTGGTGATCCATGAGGAAACGAAGTGGCAGCAGAACGCCGCGCTCGAGAATGCCTGGCTTGACTGAAGGGTCGCCGATGGCGCCGAGCAGGATCGCGTCGTAGGTGCGCAACTCTTCTACGACTGCATCAGGCAGTAGTTCTCCAGTGGTGTTGTAACGGCGAGCCCCGAGGTCGTACTCGGTTGTTTGCACAGTGATGCCAGCTGCCGGTGCGACCGCCTGCAGCACCTTGACGGCCTCGGCCACTACTTCAGTGCCAATGCCATCGCCGGGGATCAGAGCGAGATTGAGTGTCGTAGACATGAGGCAGAACTCTACTCAATCGGGAGCTCATGATGCCGCGGGATTCTGACCGAGAAATCTCGCACCTCGTGGATCAAGCGCTCAACCAAACGCAGCGCAATGGGCCCACCGTTACCGGACGGCATCGACGTCTAGTTTGCAAAATACGATGCCGGACCAGGCTCGCTGAGCACCATTCATGTGAGCGTGCCCCTTGCCTATCTTTAGCCCTGCTACAATTTGCAGCCTATGAACCGCGCGCTGCTCCTTCGCTGCCGCGACGAGGCCTGACCAACCGGCCCCTCGTCGCGGGATTCGCGTTTGCCGGTAGGCCATTCGAATCAGCTAGGAGCCCGCGATGACATTTCAATCCAAAGACACACAGCAGCCCTCGGGTATGCCGTTCTACCGCTACATCCCTTTCACTCCCCCGGTGCTGCCTGACCGCGTCTGGCCACATGCCCGCATTGAGAAAGCACCGCGCTGGTGTGCCGTTGACCTGCGTGACGGCAATCAAGCGCTCATCGATCCGATGACACCGGCGCGCAAATTGCGCATGTTCAACCTGCTCGTCGGGATGGGGTACAAGGAGATCGAGGTCGGATTTCCTTCAGCCTCGCAAACCGACTTCGACTTCGTGCGTCAGCTCATCGAAGAGGGACTGATTCCCGAAGATGTGACGATTCAAGTGCTCGTACAGTCCCGCGAAAGTCTGATTGAGCGAACCTTCGAATCAATCCGTGGCGCCAAGCAGGCGATCGTGCACGTCTATAACTCGACATCAACCTTGCAGCGTCGCGTCGTCTTTGGTCTGGACAAGGCAGGCATCCTGGACATCGCAGTTCACGGTGCCCAATTGGTGCAGAAATACGCCGAGCAAATCAAGGACGAGACAGAGGTCTACTTCGAGTACTCCCCCGAATCCTTCACTGGCACTGAGCTGGAATACGCAGTCGAAGTGTGCAATGCCGTCACAGATGTCTGGGAGCCAACACCAGACCGCAAGGTGATCATCAATCTGCCCGCCACAGTGGAAATGACTACCCCGAATCTCTATGCGGATTCAATCGAATGGATGCATCGCAATCTGAAGCGGCGCGATTCGATCATCTTGTCCCTGCACCCCCACAACGACCGGGGTACCGCAATTGCGGCCGCTGAGTTGGGCTACATGGCCGGCGCCGATCGCATCGAAGGATGCTTGTTCGGTAACGGAGAGCGCACAGGCAATGTCTGTCTGGTCACCTTGGGATTGAACTTGTTCAGCCTGGGCATCGATCCGCAGATCAATTTCAGCGATATCGATGAGATCCGTCGCACGGTTGAGTACTGCAATCAGATTCCTGTGCACGAGCGCCATCCTTACGGAGGCGATCTGGTGTACACCGCTTTCAGCGGGTCGCATCAAGACGCCATCAACAAGGGTCTGCGCATTATGGAAGCCGAGGCTGCCGAGTTGGGCATCTCTGTTGGCGAGCATCGCTGGGAGGTCCCGTACCTGCCGATCGATCCGAAGGATGTTGGTCGCACTTACGAGGCGGTCATTCGCGTGAACTCACAGTCAGGCAAGGGCGGGGTCGCATACATCATGCGCACCGAGCACAAGCTGGAACTGCCACGTCGCCTGCAGATCGAATTCTCCAAAGTCGTGCAGACAGTCACCGATTCTGAGGGCGGCGAAGTGCAGCCCGGCGAGATGTGGGGCTTCTTCTCAGCTGAGTACCTGCCAGATCCGGCAGCACCCTGGGGCCGCTTCGCTCTGAAGTCGGTCAAGCAGGAATCAGCCGTTGATGGCGACACCACAGTTGATGTGACCATCACGGACAAGGGCATCGAAGTTCCGCTAAAGGGCATTGGCAACGGTCCAATAGCTGCTTTCTGCGATGCCTTGGCTTCGCACGGAGTCGAGGTGCGGGTCTTGGATTACGCAGAGCACGCCATGAGTTCAGGCGGTGACGCCAAGGCAGCGGCATACCTCGAGTGCGCCATCGACAATAAGGTGATTTGGGGCGTGGG
>JAUSDJ010000010.1 GCA_030650795.1 Actinomycetota bacterium | reverse complement strand
ACACAAGGCGCGCACGACGCGCAGGTAGACTGGGTCGTACAGGGCCATGCCGGTGGCGCCTTGGACCAATGGCTCAAGGATGATGGCGGCAATGTACTCGTGGCGTGCTTCCAACAGCGTTTGTAACTCCGCCGCGGCGCGCAGGGCCACATCCAGGGCGGACTCGCCCGCTGCTGCCTGGCGTGCATCGGGTGACATCACCTGGTGCGCGCGCATCAGCAGCGGGTCGTAGGCATCGCGAAAGACCGCGACGTCGGTCACAGCCAGCGCCCCCAGTGTTTCACCGTGGTAACCCTGGCGCAGGCAGACAAATTCGCGCTTGGTGGCTCGGCCGCGATTGCGCCAATGGTGAAAGCTCATCTTGAGGGCGATCTCCACCGCCGAGGCACCGTCGCTGGCGAAGAAGCAGTGCCCGAGCACGCCCCCGGTCAAGGCCGACAGGCGTTCCGCCAGTTCCACCGCCGGTGCGTGGGTGCAGCCTGCCAGCATGACGTGCGGCAGGGTGTCGAGCTGCTCCTTGAGAGCGGCGTTGATGCGGGCATCGGCATGGCCGAACAGGTTGACCCACCAGGAGCTGCTGGTGTCGAAGTAGCGGTGGCCGCTGTCATCGAAGAGCCAGGGGCCTTCACCGCGTACGATGGGCAGCGGTGGCACCGTGGCTGCGCGCTGCATCTGGGTGCAGGGGTGCCAAATCGCCGCTGAGCTACGCCACGCTAGATCCTGGTGCGGCGCAGATGGCTGGGAGCTCTTCATCATCGATCGTCGACAGAATGTTGCCGAACTTTGACCTGCGGATTCGACATGCGGTCGAGCGCTGCCTGATACGCGCTGTCCGCTGCGTTGCTGTTCGACGCGGACAGCTCAAGTTCGGATAATAGGCCATCCTGCAGACCATACACCCAACCATGAACAGACAATGACTGCTCACGCGCCCACGCATCGCGAACGACGTGGGACTGGCACACGTTTTGGAATTGTTCAGCCACGTTCAGCTCGCACAGCCGGTTTTCCCGGTCGGCTATTGGCAGGGCCATCAGCATCCGCCGGTGTCTGGCATAAACGGCACCGACGTGCCCAAGCCAATTGTCGACAAGACCTAGGCGCAGTCTCTCGACAGAAGCGCGGATGCCGCTGCAACCGTAGTGCCCGACCACCATGACGTGGCGCACCTTCAAGACATCCACAGCGAACTGAATCACTGACTGGCAGTTCAGATCACCACTTGCCACCACATTGGCAACGTTTCTGTGGGTGAATACTTCGCCAGGGGCGAGATCAAGAATTTGATTGGCGGCGACGCGACTGTCAGAGCAGCCAATCCATAGCAATTGCGGTGACTGTTGGTGTGCAAGCCGCCGAAAGAACTCTGAATCTGCAGCTTGCATCCTAGAAGACCAGGCCCGATTACGGTCCAGTAATGAATCAATCGTTATCGGCAATCGGGAATCTGCGGTCATGGTTATGCAGCTATTACTCTGTCCTTGGTAAACGCCAAGACCTGAGCAACGATGGCGTCGGCAAATTCAGGATCATTAATGTGACAGTTGTATTCGGTCACG
>JAUSDJ010000009.1 GCA_030650795.1 Actinomycetota bacterium | reverse complement strand
GTGGCTCCCGCCAGCAGGCTGGCGGCACTGATGGTCAGCGCCGTGTCCTCATCGGTCGAGACACTCTTGGCCTGGGCTACCGGCACATTATTGCGGCCATCGATATAAACGTCACCATCGGCGAAGCGTAACGTTTCGATTCCTCTCACTACGTCGTTTCCATCTGCGCCCACTAGCGTTGCCGCCCCCTGGTCGCCACGAGTGATCTGATAATCAGACCGGTTACCAGAGAATACGGCAACATCGCTGCCAACACCGCCGATGAGGGTATCGTTGCCGGCTCCGCCGGTCAGGGTGTCGTTGCCAGAATCCCCGATAATTTGGTCGGCTCCGGCAGTTCCGGTAAGAACATCGTTACCGGAGGAGCCAAGAGTAGCGCCATCGACATCCCCCACGACCGCTGAGGTGATTTTGGACTGAAGGTCCGACCCAGTATAGTTCGCGACCACGTCGGCCAAAGTCGCTGCATTGCCGTCCATAACCGCCTGTTCCAGGCGCTGGGAGACCTCTCCCTGGGCCACCACGGCAACCTTGGCAAGCCCTTCAAGCAGACCTGCTCCTGCGTTAACAGTCGCGGCGACATCTATAAGTGCTGAATTGGTACTGGCAATCACGCTCGCCGCGCCAGAGACAACACTGTCCACCGCAAGCACTTGCTCCGAAGACAGGCCACTCAAAGTGGCTGACTGGCTTATGACTGCGGCGACTTGATCGACATTGCTCAGATCAACGGCATGAGGATCATTTGCTATCGCATTCGCAAGTGCATCGAATATGGCACTCACAGCTGCTTCTTTTGTTTCGACACCAGAACCCGAAAGAACGGCGGAAGCCTGGAAGACTGTGTTCTGGACCAAGATACTGGCTGCAAGGACGGCTCCTCCCAGATTCGCAAAAGCATCATCCTGTGAGAGGGTGGCCTTAACCGGATCAAGGTGGCCGAGTTGAATCCCCATCGGGGTCTCGGTAGAAGACAGACTGAAAGCGGATCGGACAAGATATTCCGCCTGTGCCTGTCCATTCCCTTTTTCCATGAGTGCGGCAACGAGTGTCGTCAGTGGCGTGATCGTCGTAGACCCTTCCGGCGCGCGCATCACGCCATTGAAGGCGACACCGGTTGAAGCATCCACCCCACCTGAAAGCGTGAGGTGCCCAGAACCTCCAATGAGTGTGAACCGTCCGTCGCTCCCGGTTGTCGCCCATGCCTCACCGGAATCCAGCTGGCCATTGCCATTCGCATCCGCAAAGACCGTGGCTCCCTCGATATAGCCATCAATCGCCTGGCCAGAGGTTACCTGTGCGACGTTCACTGTCACTGTATTGGTTGTCAGCCCACCTTGGTCATCGGAGACACTATAATCGAATGATGCTATGCCATAAAAATCAATATTTGGCATGAATACGACATCACCATTTCCATCAAGAGTTACAATTCCATTCACGGCATTGCCCACGCCGGACAGGGTCAGGGCATCGCCGTCCACGTCGGTGGCTTCCGCCAGCAAGCTGGCCGCACTGATGGTCAGCGCCGTGTCCTCATCGGTCGAGACACTCTTGATCTGGGCCACCGGCGCATCGTTGACCGCCGCCACCGCCACACTCACCGTCCTGGTGCTGGTGCCGCCCTGGCCGTCGGAGATGGTGTAGTCGAAGCTGGCGGCTCCGTTGAAATCGGCATCCGGCGTGAACACCGCATCGCCATTGACGTCAATGGAGGCGGTGCCGCCCAAAGCGTTGCCGACGCCGGACAGGCTCAGGGTATCGCCGTCCACATCGGTGGCTCCCGCCAGCAGGCTGGCGGCACTGATGGTCAGCGCCGTGTCCTCATCGGTCGAGACACTCTTGGCCTGGGCTACCGGCACATTATTGCGGCCATCGATATAAACGTCACCATCGGCGAAGCGTAACGTTTCGATT
>JAUSDJ010000008.1 GCA_030650795.1 Actinomycetota bacterium | reverse complement strand
CGCAGTCGGGTTCGGATACTCCGACGCATGATCCAGCATCTGCTGGACACACCGCTCCTTCACCTTCGGATCAATCTTCTTCGGCATGACTCCATCCTCCTAGACTCAAAAGGAGGCGGCATCAAACCTAGGGCGCTTCACTACTACAACTACCATCGCCCGCACGGCGGCCTCGCAGGGCAAACTCCCTACGAACGCCTCAAACAAAAAACCCAAGCATCAACGTAAGCGAACTACGTCAGTTGCACAGGCGCACTTTCGTGAGGAAATATTTGCAGTTTTCGTTGGGTTGACCGCAACGGCAATTTTGGAATGCCTTGCATGGCGAGTTCGCCGAAGCCTGGGCGGCATTAACCGCGTGGCCCAAACATTCCACAGCCTCGTAATGCCGTGAGATTCGCGCTCAGTTTCGTGAGACGTTGTGATCCAGAGTGAGTGAAATTGGTGGCGTATCGGATAGAGAGTCCGATACAGGCCGCGAGGAACCAACGGTTACCTTGCAAATTTAGATCCGCCATTGGTGAGCATCGCTCTACTCCAAAGCGATGGGGCTATCCGTTGAGCCGCCTACTCAGCTGGGCCATTGAGCATTGCCTTGGGTAATGAGTCAGAACCACTTCAGAGTCATTACTCCAGTCGATAGGCCCCCACCTACCGCCGCAAGAACGAGGTGTTCACCGCGTACAATTGTCGAACTACTAGTGCTTTCAGCAAGTGTCACCAACATGGATGCTGCGCCGGAATTTCCATACCGATCAGCCGTGATCGGCACTCTTTCAGTTTCAACTTGCAGCGTGCTTGCCAAAAGGCGCAAGAGTTTTGGATTGGCTTGGTGAAATACAAATCTGGAAATATCGTCGATCGATAGGCCACTTTCTTTGACCACACGCAGTATCAGTGGTGGAAGAATTGCTTCGACATAGGCCCTGACCGCCCTGCCGTCCATGCGGAAATACTGATCGCCAGCTTGAATACCTTCCGCAGTTAGCGGCAAGCGGGTGCCACCTGCACGGACTTGTACCGCGTCTTGAAATTCGCCATGGGTGATGTGAGAACTATGAAGAATGCCGTACCCATCAGGCACGCGACTTAGAACAACCGCCCCAGCGCCGTCGCCCAAAATGCTCAGCGTTCGCTTGTCCGAGCGATCAAGGATTCCGGAGTATCGATCTGCACCGATCACAAGTACCCGCGCCCGCGGCCCGCCAGCTTTGACGATTCCCGCTCCTACTTCCATTGCAAAAAGGCTTCCAGCGCATACCGCGTTCATATCAAATGCGAACGCATCCTTTAGCCCTAGCGCATCAAGCACGATCGCGGCAGTGGCTGGTTGGGGCTTGTCGGGAGTGGACGTGGCGACAATGACCGCCCTCACACCCTCCAACGCGCCGGGAGTCCGTTCAACCAGGTCTCTAACTGCAGCGATCGCCAAATCGGACGTTGCCTGACTATCCGCCGCATAACGACGTTCATTCATTTGAGTGGCGCCAACGATCCAGTCAACAGAAGTGCCCGCAACTTCCGCTACCGCATGATTGCTCATCACGCCTTCGGGCACGTACCGCCCTGTGGCAACAATTCCTACGCTCACGTCTTCCTTCTCTCCATTAGTTCACAATTTCGATTGCTCTGGTCGACGTGGTAGGTGTCGCAAATGCAAGTTGTTCGGAGTGCGCACTACGTTTAGTAATTGCGGGTAGTGGAGACCCAAGGTAGCGCCACAATCAAGTTCCATGCAAACGTCAACGCGGTGAATTCACGCCGGAAGTGATCAATCGCGCGCAACATTGCGGACTGGCGACAAGGCATGCAAATGCCTTACGCCGCAAGCATTTCTATCGCAAGGGCAACAGTAACTAGGACGATTCCAATCGTTCCTGCAACGCACTTGTCGGGCTGTCCGATGCAATCTGATCCGTCTGCATCAAGAGGCGAATCGCAGCATGTGCGAGTCCTGCTCGAGGAGCAATCAGGAGGTTGCGTTGTCGTTTGCCAACTACCTATTCAACGGAGACCCGTGCCTTTACTCATTCATAGGTCGAACAAAGCCGCCACTTGTGTCGGCCGTTTTGATAAAGATTCGATAACGAAAAAGTACGCGTATTTACCGCGAATACTCGATAACTGCAGGGTTCCACTAATCGGTCGCTTCGGCCGGCCAAAGAATTGGATCCGCGTCACCGAAATGGTGTCGTGAACATACAAATGGGAGCAATCAGATGAAGCAATTGTCCAAGAGAGGGGCAACGTCCCTTGCAGCGGGCGGCTTGGCCTCGGCAATGATTTTCGTGGTGCCGTCCACAATGGCCCTGGCGGCACCTGCGCCGGCGCCCGCGACAAATGCAAGTTGTCCGTCAACCCCAGGGGTTACCCCAACAACGGTCAATCTTGCAATGATTTTTCCCGTTACGGGTGCTTCATCCGCGAGCTTCCTGGGTCTCTCAGAAGGCGCAAAACTGCGCGTGGCACAGGAGAACGCCAAGGGTGGGGTGAATAGACGCAAGATCGTCGTGACCGTTTACGACGACAAGGCCGAAGGCGCCACCCAGTCGACTCAGGTCAACAAGGCCCTGCAGCAGGACAACCAATTCGGCTTCATTCACGGCAGCACCACGGACGCCAGTTTGGCCCTGATGAGGGCCGTGAACGCGCCTGTGATCGTGGCAGGCTCTACCCCGCTGAGTGCCACTGACCGGAACGTCTTCGGCTTCAATGGGCCTGCTACCAGTGCATTTTCCGCGTCATATGCGCCAAAGCGTCTCAAGTTGGCCGGCGCCACCAACGTCGGCGAATTGAATCATAATTCGCCAGGCGCGAACTTGGCAGGTGGCGGCTTCGTAGCAACTGTGCCATTGGAGGGTTTGTCGCTTGGTTTGCGTGTTCAGGATCTTCCGATTGGCGCATACGACGCAACTTCAACGGCGCTGCGCATCCGCCAATCTGGCATCAACGGGGTCTATCTGGTTCTCACGCCCGACGGTGGAACCTCTGTGGGCGCAGCAATGAAGCAACAGGGCGTGAGAATCCCGACCCTGCTTCCTGGTCTCACTGATCCAGCCGTTGTCGCGAAGGCCGGAAGTTCCCTCGAAGGTTTCATTAGCCAGACGTACGGCAATGTGCCGCTGACAGTCCCTGGAATCCCTGCGATTCGAACCTATGTCAACGGCATGAGAGCAGCGGGCGTGAATCCATATCTGAACAATGGTCCCGTTGGATACATCACAGCTGACGAGTTCATTACCGGTCTCAAGAAGGCCGGCAAATGCCCGACGAGAGACTCATTCGTCAACGCATTACGCGCAAACACCCATGTCACGGGAGCCGGTCTATTGCCCGTGCCGATCAGCTTTGCACCGGGCCTGACCCCAAATGGTGACCCGAATCCGTGTTCGTGGTACCAGACAGTCAAGAACGGCACATTAGTTCCCGATGCCAAGGCAACTTGTGGCGCCACGGTTGAAAATGCAACAGGCAAGGTGGTAAAGAACTAGCTTTTCAATGTCACTAAGAAGGGACCGGCGAATGCCGTTCCCTTCTTAGTTCTGTGTTCAAGGTCGACACGCGAATGGCCTGCTCGAGTGATATCCGTGCTCACCAGCAATGCAGCCCCTAGCCGCAATTCAGCAAACAGAGACGGCGCCACAGGGTGGAATTGAGACCGGCGGCGCGCAGAGGGATTTTTGACGCACTTTTATTCGCATTGCAAAGCGGTGCCCGGCGCAATAGCGGGATCCAGTCCGTACGCACACGCATCAATTGGAAGACCGTAGAGGCAGAACTAAGCAAAGGACCACAAACAACTTCAGGTTTTCCCTGTCGAGCATTAGGTGGGTTGATGCATTGCCGATCAGACTGTTTGCTCTGCGACGATGCCCATCGCGAGAAGGTATCGCCCTGAGAGGGCGTAGAACCCAGAAAGCATCACCATGTCTGAGATCTCCTGCGGAGACCATAACTCTGTCGTCTTCCGCCAGAGCTCGTCGGTGGTCGCAATGGCATCTGCGGCCTCACAAAAGAGCAGCGCTGCAATCTCTGCCGGATCGAAGTCGTCGAAATGCGCATCCCTCAGTGCTTGAAGTTCCTGGTTAGTGATGCCCGCCCGCAAAGCGACGGGCTCGTGCAAAGTGCACTGATAGCTGGAACCAACGCGGTACAAAGTTCGCAACACCAAAAGTTCGCGAACGCGATCGGAAAGGCGGGACGCCGTGTGGACGCGCCCAGACAAGCTCGCAAAACCCTTGAACATTTCCGGGTTGTTATAGACCGCGCTGACGATCCGGTTGGGATTCTTGATATCGGAGGGAAGCTCTGCTTCCGGGAGACGCTGCACAGAAATGCCCTTCGCTTGGAGTGTGTGACTAGCAGAGTTCAGCAATGAGTGGGCCCAGCTCCCACGCAAGCCCTTCGCTCACCGTGAAATATGTGATCCCGTATCTCTCGTTGATTGCATGCACATGTTCGACGAGTTCTGCGGTGCTACCAATGAGACCGAAAGGTGAATCCAGGAGTTCGTCGAGCGACAGCTCGTCGAGGCCTAACAGCGCTCCTGATTGCTGAATGGCACGTGCCGCTGCTTCAACGCGCCCTTCAGTAGTGCTGGTGACGGCCCCGAAGAGCACGCGAACGCCGAGAGTTAAATCCTCGCGTTCATAACCCCCTGCCTGCCGGATCCAGTCAAGTTGTTCTGCGAAGGCACTCCGGCGAGTGTCAGCTTGGCCAGACATAGGCGTGAGGATGCTGATGATCTGAGCGTTCTGGGCTGCGTAGGTCAGCATGCGCTTGCCGCCGCCACCCATCATGATCGGCAGCGGGTCTTGCAGAGGTATCGGCACCGATGTGAATTGCTGAATCTTGTAGAAATCCCCGTCGAGGTTTACGGGCAGGCCGGTAAACAGATGCCTGAGTGCTTCGATGCATTCAAAGAGTCTGCTTACACGTACGCCTGGCAGATCCCACTTGCCAATTCCTGTCTTCGTCAAATCTTCCTCGACCCAGCCGGCGCCGATACCCATGTCGACTCGACCATTCGACAAGATGTCCAACATCGCGATTTCCTTGGCCAGCAAAGCAGGATGGCGAAAATCATTGTTAAGAACCGTGGTAGCTAGGCGCACCCTTGAGGTGACCATTGCAGCGGCCGCTAAGCAGATCAACGGTGACACTTCCCAAGGGCCAGGACCAACGTGATCTGGCACTGAGACCGAGTAGAAGCCCAAGGCTTCAGCGCGCTTCACTTTAGCGACCCAGTCGTCTGCATCTGATGCTGAGGGAAGCTGGATGGAGAATTTGTATTGCGGGCTCAACTGGTGGCGCCTCCATCGACGTACAGCGTTTGACCCGTCGTGTAGGCCGCACCGTCTGAACAGAAGTAGACGATGGCCTCATATTGCTCTCGACTCGTGCCAAATCTCTTGATTGCGTTGCCTGCCAAGATCTCATCGGCATTGGGCATCTGGCTCGCTGCTGCTTCAAAGGCGCTGATACCGGGTGCGATGCAATTTGCAGTGATGCCAAACGCGCCAAGCTCGCGCGCCATTCCCCGTGTCATGTCCTCAACACTTGACTTGGTCAGGCCGTATGAGTCGGTTCCCATTTTGGCTGCCATCGAAGACACGTTGATAATGCGACCCCAAGAGTTCTTCTTCATAGCGGGCACTGCCGCTCGAGTTGCTCGCAAGGTACCGGTGACATTCACCGCCCAAGCAATATCCCAAACGTCATCAGGGCATTCGATTAGTCCGGCATCAGCTAAGCCTCGCCATAGGCCCGCGTTGTTGACCAAGATGTCAAGCTGGCCGAATTCGCTGACGGTCGCGGCCACCATGGCATTGACGGACGCCTGAGAGGTAACGTCGCATTCGACTCCGATTACCTTCGGTCCAATGGCATTTGCCTCCGAGACAGCGCCAGCCGTGCCCTTCACATCGGCGACCACAACATTGGCGCCATCCATCGCGAAATATTTGGCGTAATCACGGCCTAAACCGCGAGCAGCACCAGTAACGACAACGACTTTGCCTTGCAATCGATTTGTATTCTGCATACTCGCAGTATTCGGGGGGCGAGTCATGATCACAACAGGATTTCGAGCTATCTCGCAGGATTCTTATGCGTAACACGTAGTGAATCCGTACAGAATTTTGATTTCCGTTCAGAGTACGTAGATCACTAACTCAAACGTTCGGAACAGAGAGCTCTGTTGAACTTCTAGTTAGTCCAGACAAAGACTCACGCAAAGCAGCACAGCCACAGCAATTACCTCCCCAGGTCGAGTCTCATTGGCCGTGGCGCAATTGCATTGCCAGCGTGAGCACGCAGACCAACTCACAATTTGTAGTTGCGTCAAACCTCGTAGCCACAACTGCCTAGGTGTGTGCTCTTCGTACGATTCGTCTAATTTCTGAATTCACAAGTTCTAGTAATGCTTCGCGACTGTGTTCAGGCTCAGGAACGTCGTATACCGAGTGGTAAGACAGCCAGCGCCCCACCAGGTTGAAAAGAAGCCGCAGCGATTGAGACGGCGCCGCTGTGTGCGCTACCCAACCACGCTGTGCCCATTCAGCCAGAATCTCTTCGGCTGCAGCATCTTGATCATGGAGTGAATGCGTCAAGCTGTCGTGACTAACGGGAACGATCGACATAGCCGGCGCCAAAGCAGCAACCCTCGTGGCATAGCTGTCGAACCACGCGTTCAAATCTTTGAGATTTCCCGGCTGAATCCTCTTCATGTCGGTGAATGCCCTAAGTACTTCCAACTCCATGTATTCGCCGATAGCAATCGCGAAGTCCTGTTTTCCGTGAAAGTACGAGTACAGAGTGGTCCGGCCTACGTTTGCATGACTAGCGATCTCATCGATAGTGGCAGCATCGAATCCACGTTCAACCATCACTTCAATTGCTGCGCTTATCAACCTATCGCGCGTAAGTTGTTTTTGCGCCTCACGAATTGAGACGCGCCGGATGCCCGGGTACGCACGAACTGAGCCCACTGCTACTTCCGCCATTCTCGCAGGCTAACAACTCGTGTTCACTTTGTGAATAGTCAATAACTCACTCGCACCGCGTGCTGACGCAAAGCGCCAGCCCATTCGTCAAACTGGTTCAATTAAACCTTGCCGAGAAGGATCGCTCCTGTTGGGGCCATCGATGCGCCGGCGGCAACCAGGATCACTTCAGCATCGGCAATCTGGTTGGACGCGACGCCTCGGATCTGACGCACACCTTCGATGACGTGCGTCATTCCATGCGCATAGACCTCCGCGAGGTTTCCGCCGTGCGTGTTGACCGGGATTTTGCCCTCGCGGCGAATATTGCCTTCGGCAACGAAGGGGCCGCCTTCGCCCTTCTTGCAGAACTGGAAATCCTCGATCGCCATGATCACCATTGGGGTGAAGTGGTCGTACAGCAATGCAACGTCAACATCGGCTGGGCCCAGCCCAGCCTTGTTGTACAGATCCACAGCCAAGGTGCGGTAGCCACCCGACACGTAGTCATCATCGGAGCTGATATGACCGCCGACTGGGCTTGCCATGCCCGAGGAGTCAGCCGCGGCTTGGCCAAACCAAGCATCGCCCCATCGGGGAGGTCCGCCCATCGCCATCGACAGCAGTGAAACCGGCTCCTGCTTCAGGTCCTTGGCACGCTCCATGGTAGTGATGATGACCGCGGTGCCGAAGTCGGACTCCATGCAGAAATCCATCTTGCGCAGTGGGTCACAGATCATTGGTGAGTTGTGGTGATCTTCCATGGTGATCTCGTCGCGGAAGCGAGCGAAGGGATTGTTCGCGGCATTGCGGCGGGCGTTGATCGTGATCTCGCCGAAGTGATCCTCAGTGGTGCCAAAGCGAGCCATGTGACGCCTGGCTGCAAGTGCGAAGGCGTTTCCGGGACTCACCATGCCGTGCGGAGGACCTTCGCCTGGCCGGCCCATGCCGCCAAAGCGTGCAGAGCCGGGCATCGTTGCGCCACGCACCACGCACACCACATCGGCTTGCCCTGTTGCAACGGCCATCGCCGCGTACATGTAGGCGCCCCCCATGGCACCGCCACCACCGCCCCAACCCATGGCTGTGAAGCGGAGTCGATCGCATCCCAGCATCGCTGAAAGCATCCCGCCCTGGTTTGGGTCATTGGAGTAGGAAGACCAGCCGTCAATCTCCTTGGGGCTGATGCCGGCGTCTTCGCAAGCCTTCAGCACTGCCTCAATCACCAGCGAGAATGCGCCGCGGTCGGCGAACTCCCCGCGCTTGCCGTAAGCAGTGTGACCGATACCAACGATTGCAGCTTTTCCATTCAGCCAATCAGCGCTCATGCTGCAGCTCCTTCAAGTGGTTCAAAGACGACGAGGGCGATCGGGCCAACATCAGTGGCTTCCGCGTCCGCGCCGGCTGGTCCATAGCCGCCGCCTGCTCCTGCGTACTTGCCCTTGACTGGATCAAATGCAGCCTTCACTGACAGACCAACAACCAGAGTGCTCTTGTCTACGCCGAAGACATTGGTGAGGAGCCGAATAGGGCCACCTGTGGTGCCGTCGAGTTCAACAACCGCATAGTCATAGGGATTGCCGTTGTTCATCACGTCATTGATGGGGCGATCAACCCACGAATAGGAGTACACGACACCGGTTCCCGGCAAAGTGTCATCCCAGTGCCAAGCCCACGACAGGCAGTTGTAGCAAATATCTGTTGGCACATGCCGGTGAAATCCGCAGTCATCACACTGCTGAATAACCAGCCTGCCCTGGCCAGCAGCCTCGTAGAACGGCGTCACGAGCCGACTCAACGCAGGGCCACCAAAGCCCGGCATCCGCTCACTCATATGCATATCTCCTTGACCTACTTGCAATCGACGCTGTGCTCGCAACTAGTTTCAGTGCCCAGCAGAGTTGAGACCCCGTGTTAAGAACTGTCATCACGACCCAGCGAAATGCGATCTCTTGCCCTATGCCCAGAACTTGGGAGCTGACGGGAAAAGCTCCTCAAATGCGCCGAAACGGATCCTGTGAGAGAGCGTCTCGTCGACACCATCGAAGAGCCCATGCAGAGTTTCCTGAGTGTGACCGTACGTTCCTTCGAGGTGCGGATAATCAGAGCCCCAAAGAATGTTGTCGTATCCCATGTGTTGAGCGGCGATGATCGCTGTCTGGTCATGTTGAAATGATGTGTAGACCTGCGAATACAAGATTTCGCGGGGCGTGCGATTCAACTTTGGCCTAACAGACATGTAGTGCTGCCGGTAGCCCTCCTCGAGCCGGTCGGCTAAGAATGGGACCCAAGTAGCTCCACCTTCGGAGAGCATCACTTTTAGATTTGGGTGGCGATCGAGTGCACCGGACGCAACCATCTTGGCGACCGCTCGCTGGCCGGTGAAAGTTGTCTCGTTGTAATTGAGGACAGCGCCGCCATTCCCTCGGTACCACACTCCTATAACTTGACCATTAGCCATATCAACAGGTTCTGTACCCACGTGGAATGCGGCCACCATGTTCGCCTCTTCCATTGAAGCCCACAGAGGTTCCCAATACTGGTGTTGCCAGTCCTCTTGCATTGGATGAGGCATCACTGGAAGAAACACGCTCTTGAAGCCGAGCCCGGCGCAACGCTGCATCTCCAGGATGGCGTCGTCAATGTCCAAGGTAGAGATTTGGGCAGTGGGGAAAAGCCTCGAAGAAAGGCTCATAATTTCATCGACAGCGAAATCGTTAGTGATCTGCGCCGTCTGGCGCACGAGTTCTCGCGTCTTAAAGGACGCGGCCCACATGCCCAGAGACGGAAATACCAATTCGCACCAGACGCCTTCATCGTCCTGATCCGGGATTCTCTGCTCAAAGTCGTTGAACCCTGGAGCACGCGTGGCAAGCTCTCCGAATTCTCGTTGCGTCGGGTTTGGGAGCCTTCGCTCGAATGATTGACCGTCCACGAATACGGTCTCCGTCAGTCCGTCAGGGTTCTTGACGGATTTAGGTACGAGATCAACGAGATCCTTGGACAAATGTTTGGCCCACAAATCGTCTGGCTCTATGAAGTGCGAGTCGCCTGAATTCGACCAGATCTTGTCCATCGCCCATCCTCGTTTCATCGTTCTGAGTGTGAATAAGTACCGCGGCAGATTGCACCTGTGCGTTGCTCGCAAGCCAGTGAACTTGTCATAGACATCTGTCCAAGAGAGCGATGAGGCGGTGGGGCGGGCGACCTACCGCACCACCGCCTCGGGCAAACACCGCCAGCGTGACCTCAGCCAAGGAGGATGACCTTCCGCTCCGCAAACTCGGCAATTTCTGCGTCCGAGTAGCCGATCTCCCTCATTACCTTTGCTGTGTGCTGACCGACGGTATTACCAGGGAGCGCCTGAGTCTTTGAACGAGAGAACTTCTGGAATGGACTCAGTCGCGGCATCTCTCCGACAATGGGGCTCTCAATACGAGTGACCCAACCATGCTCCTCAGCGATTGGCCCAAGAAAGATGAGCTCGGGTCGCTCTGTATTCACTTCAAGCAGGGGCACGCCAGCGACCAATGCTCTGGCTTCCCACTCAACCGCTTCATGAGCCAAGAACAATTTGGACAGCATTTCGACAAGTTCATCGTCGTGCTCATGACGAAGTGGGCCCGACATGAAGCGTTGATCGTCATTAGGGATCCAAAGGAGTTCGGCCAATGACTCCCATTCACGCTGCGTAGTCACGGATATAGCAATCCAGCCAGCTGCCGTTTCGTAGAGTCGCTGCAAAGCGGAAACCCCAAGAATTTCTATGTCCGTACTAGATTCGGGCCAGCGACCCTCGAATTCCACCATGGCTTCGCCTTGAAGGTGGGCGCAAGACATCAGCATCGTGGTGAGCAACTCTTGTCCGAGCAGTCCGATCGCTTGCAAATAGGACGCCATTGCAAGAGCGGTCCCAACTGCAAAAGCCGCAACACCATCGGGCTGCACTGCCGCTGTAGCACCTCCTGCTTGCAATTTCTTCGCGTACTCGCGGAGACGTTTATTGCTGTCCGGAACTCCCTCTGGAATAAGGAAGCCAACGCTGCGCATTGATATGCCAGCACCCGCAGAAATTACGGGTGCGTATGCCGGAGCCGCGCCTTGTGGCGCAAGGAGGCCGAATCCGGGGCAGTAGAGGTACATGATTCGAGGGTTCATCGCCTTGATTCCTTCAAAGCCCAGCCCCATGCGATCTGCAGCTCCTGCACGGAACGAACACATGACAATGTCCACATCCTTGGCGATCTTCTCCACTATCGCCTTGGCATGCGGCGACCCCAAGTTGAGTGCCACAGACTCCTTGCCTTGCAGGACCTTCATCGCCCCTGCTTCAGGGAACGCCTGCTGCGTACGCATAGGGTCCCCTTCGAGCACCTCGAGCTTAATAACTCGCGCCCCAAGGTCAGTCAAAATGGTGGATCCGTATGGAGCTGCGAAAAACATTCCCAATTCAAGGATGGTCAATCCTTCCAAGGGCAAAGTTGCCGGCGCCTTGCTTATCGGGAATGACGCGAGTTCAACCATCGCAACACGAGAACGCAATTCAGCCTCGTTCTCGTTCAGTAGTGGCGAACTCGAACTGATGTGTGCTGGATTGTCGCTGAAGCGAACAAGCGGCCCTGGCTGGAGCACGTCACCATGGCGAGGATCGCAAATAGTCGTGAGTTGGCCCTCAACCTCAAGTTGTGGGTGGTGCAGCAATTCTGTGCCGCGCCTGAAGATTTCAGCGAAGACGTTGGGGTACTCGGCGAACAGGTCATGCCATTCTGCCAACGTCTTACTCTTAACGGCGTCGTGAAGGATCCCCCAAAACTCCAATCTCATCTCGGAGGACGCACTGTCAGGGATCGTGACCGTGTCGGTAACAACAGTTACGAACTCGCCCCAACGTTCGTCGTCATACATCCAATTGAGCCCGCTAGCTTCCATGAAGTCGCGAAAGTGTCTGGGCTGGACTCCAGAGAATTGAAGCCAATAGCCATCCTTAGTGATCGCCACGAGCAGCTTGAACGGAAAATTCAAAAGAGGAGCGCCTGCCGAGTCGTAATGCTCTCCCCCACTTGCAAAGGCACCGGGGAACATCATTTCAAGCGCGGCGTTGTTCTGATTGAAGGGATCCTGGCCACCCAGGGCATGAGCCATGCTCACATCAAGTTGCTGGCCAAATCCACTCTCCGTGCGCTCTCGGAGCGCAGCAAAAATGCCTTGAAGCGCTGCCTGAGATCCCGACCACGAGGCCCATGGCGTACTTGACCACGTTGGGCCAGGGCGATCGGTCACAACAGCAAACCCTTGATTGATTCCGACCTTTGCAGACACCATCGCCTCATCTGCCTTCACGTCAGCAAGCGAACCTTTCGTGCCGAAGGCCGTTATATGCGTGTAGATCAGCGAAGGATTGAGCGGCATTATCGACGCTCCATCCAAGCCGCACTCCTGAAGTATCGAAGAACGCTCCTGCGTGATGACAACGTCGGCTTGCGACATGAGTCTGCGCGCCACCTCAGCGTCAGCGGTGAGCCCCAAGTCCAGCATGATGCTCTTCTTGCCGCGCGCGAGAAACATAAACCCGGGCTCTCGGCGCCCTAAAGCTCCGCCAGGCGGTTCAATGGCTATGACCTCAGCACCGAAATCCGCGAAGAGCTGGCCGACCTGCGCTGTCGAAAGCCCTTCCCCCAATTCGACGATTTTCAAACCGTCGAGCACACCAGCCATTTGCAATTCCTCCCCGCAACAGGGCCTGGTGCCCACCTCGCGTAATTGGAGATTTGCATAGAGATTGCGGCATGTACAGCAATCATCAAGAAAGCGGATTCAACTCCGAACACCAGCAATACCAATGTGTTTATGTCGAACAGAACCCGGAAAACTGTGCAGCAATTCTGGCGCCGACATCACGCTCGTGGACTTTGTGCCCCAATGCCTTCGGCAGTGTTGGGCAGAAACGCAACAGTCCTTGCTTGCGCTAGAGACAATGCTTTGAAGTCGGATAGCCACTGGGCGAGGGCCTCGCTATCGCCTGGCGCGACTGCGCCAATCTTGCGGAATTCCAGCAGGAGCGCTGAGTTGAATGCGGCGGCGACAGCTTCCGCCAACTGTGATTTCCCGTTGAAGTACTTGTAGACAGTTGTTCTTCCCACATTTGCACGCGTGACCACATCGTCGATGGTGACACTCTCAAATCCACAGTCCGCGAATACCTCCGCTGCGGCGTCAACAAGCCTTTGGCGTGTTAAGAGTCTTGTTCAACTCGAAGCGACGAGCGCTTAGGCGCGCCAGATGGCCGAAAGGCAGATTGTGCATGTGTGGTCATTCGCAGTCCGATCAAAGCCCTTTACGAGGATTGAAGAATTCGACTCTTGGTGCGCACTTCCCACCATATATCGAGTAGAACAATTGAGCCGAGCAAGAATCCTTAGGTGTATCAACTGGGTGCACCGAAAAGCATTCGATATTGCCGCGGACTAAAGCACCTGGATTGGCGAAATTGATCCGCGGTGAATGCCTTCGTGCCTTGCCGAGCTCTTCGATACTTCGTTCTCCAAGTCTGAATGTGTCTGAACATTTCTTGGCATTCTGTTCGACATAAACGCATTGGTATTGCTGGTGTTCGGAGTTGAATCCGCTTTCTTGATGATTGCTGTACAAGCCGCAGTCCATATGAAAATCTGCTCGAACGCGTGCGGGGCAAAGGGTCCGGCATCGAGGAAGGATCCGCGTCATGGCAGGTGTGCTCGACGGACTGAAAGTCGTCGAATTGGGTTACGGACTTTCGACTGCTCAGGTCGGGCAGTTGTTCGGCGACTTCGGGGCCGAAGTCATCGCCATCGAGCCCCCCGGCGGTGCCTTGGCCCGTCGTGAGCCCGGATTCCTGTTCCTGGCACGCGGCAAGAAGTCCATCGTCCTGGATCTGGAGGACGCAGCAGATGTCGAGGTTGCCCGCTCGCTGATGGCGCAGGCCGACATCGTCGTCACTCAGGAGCGCGGCTCGCATCTGCAAGCCTGGTGCCTGGATGCCGATTCGATCACGGCACTCAATCCTCGACTGATCTACACCCGCCTCACCGCTTTCGGCACCGAAGGCCACCTCGCGGATGTCAAGACCGACGAGGCAATGGTGGCTGCGAAGGTCGGCGTCAACACGGCCTTTGCCGTGGTGACTGATCGTCCTGGCCCCACCTGGTCGAACACCCCTTGGGCCTCATGGTCGGGTTCGCAGGCCGCCCTCCAGGGGATCTTTGCTGCGCTGCGTGATCGCGAGTCCACCGGCGCTGGCCAACAGCTTGAGGTGAGCATTGCGCATGCCCTCGGCGGCCAGGATCCCTTCAACCAGAACAACGCCGCGCTGGAGATCATGTTTCCCGGCGCCTTCGCCGGCGGCGGCGAGCAGTACGACGCTGCAGGTGCTCCGCACCTGAGCTTCCCCTTCAAGTTGCTCGTAGCCATCACCAAGGATGGCTACTGGATGCAGTTCTCGGGAGTCCAGCCACGCCACTTCCGTGATTTCATGGTGGCCAGCGGCCTGGAATGGATGTACAGCGATGAGCGGTGGGGCGAGTTCGTGCAGGTGGCAACCGACACCGTCACCATTCCAGCCAGCGCCGACTCCGCCATGCGCTTGGAATTCTGGGGAATTCTCCACGATGTCGTGAAGAGCAAGACCCTTGCTGAGTGGCAGCAGCTCTTCGTCGAATTCCCGAATGTGTTCGCCGAGATCTTCCGTCGCGGCACCGATCTCCTGCACCACCCACAGCTGGAGGTTGAGGGACAGCTGACGACACTGACTGATCCCGAGCACGGCGCCGTATTGCAGCCCGGACCATTGGTCCGTCTCAGCGAGAACCCCGCTCAGTTGAGTGCCAGCGCGCCAGCCCTCAACGAGCACGACGCTGAACTACGGGCCCGCGCCGCAAGCGTTACCCCAAAGCCGCAACCAGCCATTGCTGCGCCAGCGACCCTGCCACTGGAAGGCATCACCATCCTCGAGCTCGGCATGTTCTTCGCCGCGCCCTATGGCTCCACCATCCTCACCGACCTCGGTGCCCGGGTGATCAAGCTCGAGGTGCTCGAAGGCGATCCAATGCGCACCCAGCAGGCCTTCCCTGAGGCCGGTTCGATGAAGGTGTTGCAGGGCAAGGAGTCAGTGGCATTGGACCTGAGCTCCCCCAAGGCCAAGGAGATCGTCGCGCGGATCGCCAAAGACGTCGACCTGGTGATGTGCTCATTCAGAGCCGGGGCTGCTGATCGGATGGGCTTGGGCTTTGAAGGTCTCAAGGCGATGAACCCGAAGATCATGTATCTGCACTGCCCCGGCTTCGGGATCCTTCCTCCCCAAGGTGCGGCACCGGCCTATGCCCCCGTCATCTCGGCAGGTGCTGGTATCTCGATGCGAAACGTCGGCTTCTTGATTCCAGAGGGCGTACCCGCGACCCATGAACTGACCCGCAAGTACGCCAAGAAACTTTCCGCAGGCGGCATGACGGGTGCTGCTCAGCCGGACGGCGTTGCGGCGTTCGCTGTAGGCACTGCGCTGGCGATGGGGGCCTACCTCCAAGCGATCGGCGTTCAAGGCCAGGAGATGCTCACCACCATGCTGCACTCCTGCGCACACTTGCAAGGCGAGGCGATGGTGGAGTTCGAGGGCCGCTGGCCCGAGACTGGCACCGACCAAGAGATTCTTGGTGCTTCTGCCGTCCAGCGTCTCTACGAGACCTCCGATGGCTGGCTGTCGATATCGGTGACTACTCAGCCGGAGTGGGAAGATCTCAAGGGCTTGCTCGGTACTGCGCTAGACGATGAGCGCTTCATCACGAGTTCGTTGCGCCAAGAGCATGACGGAGCCTTGATTGAGGCGCTCTCCAAGGCCTTCATGGCCCTGACGGCAGCTGATTGGGAAAGCAAGGCATTGGCAGTCGGTGTGCCACTGCTCGAGGTGAACTCTGAACGGCCCGAACTCATCTTCCTGGGACCGATAGCCGAAGAGCATGGCTGGACGGCTCGCATCATTAGCCCCATCGTGGGCGAGATGCCACGTCTGTCACCGTTCCAGAAGTTCTCCCGCTCCAAGACCCAGGCGCTGCCCGGCAACACCATCGGCCAGCACACCGCAAAGGTCTTGACCGAGATCGGCTACTCCGACGAGGAGATTGCCGCTTTCGCCGAGCAGAAGCTCGTCATCCTCGGCTGATGCGATTGCAATCGTGATTGAAAGCGGGGCTGCGGAGTTCAACTCCGCAGCCCCGCCTCTTTAGTCCAAGGCTGAACCGCAAGACACATCGGTCGTTCGCGGCACATCGCCGAAGTATCAGTCCCTCGGCGCGATGAGGATCTTCATCGCATCAGCACTTCGAAGCAACTGCACTGCTGCCGGTGCATCCTCCAGAGCGCAGTCGTCCACTTGGAGAAAGTCGCTGACACTAAGACAAGGAAGTTGGATGCGCGTCTAGGAGAATTGCTGTTGGAAGTCGAATTGCGAACTGCGGCAGCAGACGAACGTGAACGCCTGTGCCAGCTCGAAGAACAGGAACGTCGTCTCCGTTGGGAGCGCGTTAGGGCAGAAGCGGAGGAACTTGCAATTCAACATCATCGCAATGTGATGCTGTTCGATCAGGCCGAACGCTGGCAACGGTTGGAGAGCCTGAGCAACTATCTGAAGGAATTGGAAGCACGTATCAAACAAATGGACGGCGAGGAGAAGTCTGCCGCCTGGCAGTGGCTCTATTGGGACGAACACAACTAGCGAATCTCAGTCCTCTGCGAGACCAGCTCGGAATGCCACCAGACCCCGACATGACCGCTGAAGCGCTTAAGCCTCACATGCGATGTCTATCGCCCTATGCGCCGTGAACTTCCGTGATCACCATCTGTATCAATGGTGCATGTCCAAGAAATTGCACCCGTATTTGACCGCAACGCACCTGCAGAGCACCTCTGATTGCCGCCGAACTTCAGCAGTCACAGGCGACCGATAGTCGTTCCAAGCAAAGGCCTTCTTCTCACTCGAGCGCATTTACCCGAACGTCAAGGTCCATCCGTGTTGGTTGGGGGTTCGATTCCCTCCGGGCGCACTTTTGTGAAGTCCCGGGACATCGTTAACCCCTGTCCCGGGACTTCGTTTATTTCGGGGGTTGTTTCTTTCTTCGTCCGCCGCGTTGGGGACTGCCTTTGGGTGGTCCGGGTTTGAGTCCGCGGGGTTGGTAGTTGCGGGTGGG